>JBMNVM010000140.1:0-4561 GCA_050946805.1 Acutalibacteraceae bacterium
GAGAGCTTTGCAACGTATCGGACGGATACGCAAGAAACTATCTGCTTCCCAAAAAATTGGCGGTAGAGGCCGACAACGCGGCCTTGAATGAACTTAAAAACCGCAAAGAGGCACAGGCTCACCACAAGCAGCAGGAAATCGAAGCCGCAAACAAATGCGCAACCATTCTTAACGGGAAAACCATTACAATTAAAGCCAAGGCCGGCGCGAACGGCAAGCTTTTCGGCTCTGTTACCTCAAAAGAAATAGCCGCCGAAATCAAGAATACATTGGGTATTGAAGTTGACCGGAAAAAGATGAGTGTGGCCGACATTAAAAATTTCGGCGAATATACCGCCGAAATCAAGCTATATCCGGGAATTACGGCTAAACTCACCGTCATTGTTACGGAGTAGAAAATGAACAACGATAAATTAATTTACGATCTTGACGGCGGCCGTCTTCCCTACTCTCTTGAAGCCGAACAGGCCGTTTTGGGCGCTGTGCTTATTGACCCTAAATGTCTTACGGAAATTGCGGTGCAAATAAGGCCGGAATATTTCTACATCCCGCAGCATCGGGAAATATATTCGGCAATGGCCTCAATGTTCGAATTAAGCCAGACAATAGATTTCGTATCCCTTCTTGAAAAATTAAAAAGGGACGGAGTTTATGACGAAGCCGGCGGCAAGGCGTATTTGACACAGCTGGTGCAGACCGTACCTTCATCCGCCAATGTACTTACCCACATTGCGATTGTCCGTGAACGTTATTACGCGCGTTCGCTTATGAATGCCGCGCAAAGCATAATCAAGGACATCAATGAAAACACAATGGATTCGGGTAAGCTGCTTGATTTGGCAGAGCAGCGCATTTATGAAATCCGCCAAGGCAGGGAGATTAGCGGACTTACCCACATAAAATCCGTGCTGGAAAACGAAACCTACGACCGGCTGACAAAGCTTGCAAACCCCGAAACCAGAAAAGATTACATCGGTATTCCGAGCGGTTTTGGCGAGCTTGACAAAAAGATTACAGGTCTTAACAAATCCGACCTGATAATTTTGGGCGCCCGTCCCGGCATGGGTAAAACCTCCTTTGCCCTTAACATAGTTCGCAACGTCGCTGTGGGTACAGGACGAACTGTATGCTTTTTCTCGCTTGAAATGACCCGCGACCAGTTGGCACAGCGTATGCTTTCAAGCGAAGCCGGCATAAAAAGCGAAAAACTTCGAACCGGAGAGCTGACCGATGACGAGTGGACAAGAATTGCCCAAGCGGGCGACAATCTCGCAAAAGCAAATATTTATTTTGACGAAACGTCTGCAATCACCGTTCCCGAAATGAAGGCCAAGCTGCGGCGCATGAAGCCGGCTCCCGACCTTGTGGTAATCGACTACCTCGGGTTAATGAAATCGGCAAAGCCGGTTGAAAACCGTGTTCAGGAGGTTTCCGAAATAACCCGTAACCTTAAAATAATGGCAAAGGAATTAAAGGTTCCGGTTATTTGCTGCGCTCAGCTTTCGCGTGGTACCGAAACCAAAGGCAAATCTCACCGCCCTGCCCTTTCAGATCTGCGTGAATCGGGTTCTATTGAGCAGGATGCGGATATTGTTCTCTTCCTATACCGCGAGACCTACTATGACAACGAGAAAACCGACGAGCAAGACAAGGGAGATCCGAACAAGGCGGAATGCATTGTTGCAAAAAACCGTCATGGTGAAATCGGTACCGTCGAACTTTATTGGGACGGTCAGTTTACAAGATTTACATCAGTTGACAAAATTTATTACGGTTGATTAATAAAGATGATAGAAAAAGCAATTTTAGAAGCCGTAGCTAAATACAATATTATAAAATCGGGTCAGACCGTTACCGTCGCCCTGTCGGGCGGCGCCGATTCAATGGCCCTTTTAAATGCTTTGGTACGGCTGAAGGATAAATTGAATATCACACCGAAGGCCGCACACTTGAACCATTTAATTCGCGGAGAGGAAGCCTTCCGTGATGAGGAATTTGTAAGAAAGCAGTGCGCCAAACTTCAGGTTGAATTAATTTGCGAAAGGGCGGATATTCCGCTTATTGCAAAGAAGACATCGCAAAGCCTTGAGCTTGCCGCCAGAAATGTACGGTATGATTTTTTGCGCCGTATAAATACGGGGATTGTCGCCACCGCCCATACCGCAAGCGACAATATTGAAACCGTGCTTTTGAATCTCACAAGAGGCACATCTATTGACGGTCTTTGCGGCATACCGATAAAACGGGATATATTTATCCGTCCCCTGCTTTTCTGCACAAGGGATATGGTTGAGGAATACTGCGCGAAAAACCGGATACCCTTTGTAACCGACAGTACTAATTTAAGCGACGATTATTCCCGAAACAAGCTTCGCCACATGGTCGTGCCGGCGCTTAAAGAGTTAAACCCATCGGTGGAAAAAAGCGTTTTGCGTTCCTCCCTTTCTTTAAGGGAAATATCCGATGACCTGAAAGCTCGCGCACAGGCTTTTTTATCCGAAAACTCGAAGGGTTCTGTGCTAAAGTTGAAAGATTTTAAAAATCTTGAGCCAAGCCTTGCAAAGCGTGTTGTTGTGGAATTTGTAAAGCGGCACGATGACGGCATTTCCCTTGAAGGCTGTCATATTGAGGAAATATACAACATATGTTTAAATTCCGGTAAAACAAGCATACCAAGGGATAACATATGTATAAGTCAAGGCGAAAAGCTTTATATTCGAAATTCAGACGAATCACCCGAAAAAAAGGAATATTCGGTTACAATTTGCGAAAAAAATTTTGAAAAAAAACAAAAAATTAATAATTTGTTATTAAATAATTCTTTAGATTGTGATAAAATCATAGGAAAATTGGTTATAAGGACACGGCAGCCGGGTGATACCATCCGCCTTCGAGGCAGAGGATGTACAAAACCCCTGACCAAGCTTTATAACGAATGCGGTATTCCTGCCGAAGAAAGGGATTTGCTGCCTTTGATATCTGACGACAAAGGAGTGGTCTGGATTCACGGCATCGGCGTTGCCGAAAGGTGTGCCGTAAAAGATACAACAAAAAGATTTTATTCTGTGGAAGTTAAAATTAAGGAGCAATAGTATGTACGAAAATGAAATTGAGCGTGTCTTGGTATCCGAAGATGAAATCCGTGAAATCTGCGCTCGTTTGGGCGCTCAGATATCTAAGGACTACACCGGAAAAAAACTTTTGCTGATAAGTGTCCTTAAAGGCGCGGTCGTATTTATGGCCGACCTTCTGCGCAACATCACCTGCGACTGTGAGATTGACTTTATGGCGGTTTCGTCCTACAGCGGAACCAAAACGACAGGTGTTGTAAAATTCAAAAAGGACTTGGACATAAACCCCGAAGGCTGCGATATACTTCTTGTTGAAGATATCCTCGACTCGGGCATTACCCTTTCGTATTTAAGACAAATGCTTTTACAGAGAAATGCCGCAAGCATTAAAATTTGTGCTTTTCTTGACAAACCCGCCAACCGTCAGGCCGACATTGCTGCCGATTACGTCGGCAAAATTATTCCGGATGAATTTGTTGTCGGGTACGGTCTTGATTATAACGAAAAATACAGAAATCTACCTTTCGTCGGAGTACTTTCTCCAAAGGTTTACGCAGATAAGTAGGAAGGAGCAATCTCTTGAACAAGAATTTTAAGAATGTGCTTTTGTACATCGGAATACCTATTATTTTCATATTAACCATTTTCTCGGTTTCCCGTTTTACCAAAAATGCGGTTGAAATAAAATATTCCGAAATTGTCAAAATGGTTAAAAACAATGAAATTTCGGAATATAAACTTAATCTTTACAGCGGCGAATTGACCTACAAAAAGCGCGCTGACGGCAAAACATACCACTACACGGTGGCGGATCCCAACATCTTTTATAACGACGTTAACGAAGCAGTTATGAAGATTAACGAGGAAACCCCCGGCACTGAAAACGACATTGTTTTCGATTATGACCGCGGCGGTCAGGCATCTTGGATTATAAGCCTTCTCCCCACACTGGTTTTAGTGGGGCTTATGGTTCTGCTGTTTGCCGTATTTATGCGCCGCATGAACACGACAATAGGCACCGATAAAACCTTAGGCTTTGGCAAATCGAAGGTCAAAAAATACGACAACAAGAAAAAAACCACCTTTGCCGATGTTGCCGGTGCTGACGAGGAAAAAGAGGAAATGGCCGAAATAGTTGAATTTTTGAAAAATCCCCAAAAATTCAGCGAGCTTGGTGCAAAAGTTCCCCGCGGAGTGCTGCTCGTAGGCCCTCCCGGAACGGGTAAAACCCTGCTTGCGCGTGCCGTTGCAGGCGAAGCCAATGTTCCCTTCTTCTCTATTTCGGGTTCGGACTTTGTTGAAATGTTTGTCGGTGTGGGCGCTTCACGTGTGCGCGATTTGTTTGCAGAAGCGAAAAAAGAAGCTCCCGCAATAATATTTATTGACGAAATTGATGCCGTCGGCCGTCAAAGAGGCACAGGTCTTGGCGGCGGACACGATGAACGCGAACAAACCCTTAACCAGCTTCTTGTTGAAATGGACGGGTTTAA
>JBMNVM010000141.1:0-4560 GCA_050946805.1 Acutalibacteraceae bacterium
ATAAGATTTCCTGAGAAAAGGTACATTGTAACACGAATCCGTTTCTTTGGAAAATCATTACTTTTTTCATCCATTACAAATTTACGTAATTTTGAAAAATCATCGTTTTCTGAAAAGGAATGATTGACGGAACAAAACATTGAAATGATTTGCTTAAAAACTGCCAATGGCTTGAATTCTGCTTTTATTTGAATCATTTCTTTATTTTTGCACGGATGTTCCAATAATACAGAGTGTATGCCATGCGCAAAAGCCACATACTCATTACCGTACCTTGAACCAGTAAAATTATTGCATTCTTGACATAGGGTAAACTTGCCCATTCCTCTTTGATCATTCCGATATTGTAATCCTGTTGTATCCCATGGATTGCGATTTGGTTCGGATACCATGTTGATTAAATTATCACCGGTTATTGTTTTCTGAGGAAACCAATTGAAGGCTTTTCTTGGCGGAATATGTTCAAAAGTTAATTCAGTTTCTTTGCCACATAATGCGCATTTTCCATAGTATCCCATTTGAATCACCTCAGTTTTTCTTTTCTGTTTTATAATAACGTAAAAACATGACATCATAAAGTCGAAGTTGTGATTTCCACACTTGAAATAAATCCACCTTTGTCGTAACGGCAGGGGCGGATTTATTGTTCTTCAGTTCTTCAACTGTTGTATTTCCAGATTTGAAAGTGGAGTAAAGACTGAGGATAGTTTCCAATCTGTTACCGATTTAATAGTAAGTATTTATTTCAATTTAAATGTCTTAAACTCCGAAACTCGGCTGTCGTGGCCGATGAATACCCTGAATTCGCCGGGTTCGAAAACATAATTCATATTAATATCGTAAATGCGAAGCATATCCGCGTTTATCTCAAAAGACACCTTGACCGTCTCGCCGCGCGAAATGTAAACCCTTTTTACACCCTTTAATTCTTTAAGCGGTCTTGAAACCGAGGCCTCCATATCACGCAGGTAAAGCTGCACTACCTCTACCCCGTCGCGCTCACCGATATTTGTTACCTCGATTTCGGCGGTAAGGGTTTCGTCTGATGAAATTTCAGTCTTGCTTAAATTCAGCTCTCCATAAGTAAACTCGGTGTAGGTAAGCCCTTCGCCAAAGGCGTAAAGCGGCTGGTTCGGGCAGTCTATATAGCCTGTGGCATACCTTGTCTGGTATTCGATGGAATGGTCGGTCGGCAGCTGGTTATAGTAAATCGGCACCTGTCCCACCGTATACGGGAAGGACATTGAAAGCCTGCCTGAAGGCGCAGCATCGCCAAACAGCATATCTACAATCGCCTCGGCTCCCATGGTGCCGGGGAACCATACGTCCAAAATGGCTTTGGCTTTATTTGATACCTCCAACAATTCAAGCGGTCTGTGGTTGAACAGAACAACAACGATATTCGGGTTTACGGCATGAACGCGCCTTAACAGCTCAAGCTGAATATCCGGAAGGGTTAAAAATGCTTTCGAAGCCAGCTCTCCGCCCGGCTTTACATGCTCGCCCAAGAAAAGAACCACCGTATCGGCGTTCTCGGCGGTACTAACCGCCTGCGAAATATGGGCTTCGCGCTCCTTGTCGTCGATTTCATCGGCAATAAAGTAGAACTCGGCTTCCCTTAACTGCTCTATTCCGTAAATTCCGCAGCCTGAAGCAAACGAAAAATCGCTATTCTCAAAGCGGCGATTCAAAACGCTTTTTATGGTTTCGGCCTTCGGCCTATCCACTCCGCCGATAGTCCACGCGCCCAAAAATTCCGGATTGTCAATGTAGGGGCCGATAAACGCAATTTTCTGTCCCTTTTTATCAAGCGGCAAAATTCCTTCGTTTTTCAAAAGAACGCTGGTTTTGGTAACGGCGTTTTTGGCGGCCTGTCTGGTTTCTTCAGTGTTCACGGCCGCCTTCAGCTTTTCGGCATCGCAAAAGCGGTAGGGGTTTTCAAAAAGCCCCAGCTTGTTTTTAAGGGTTAATACGTCAAGGACTATTCGGTCAAGCTGCTTTATTGTGATGCGTTTTTGGTCAAGCAGCTTTTTAATGCCGTTTTTGTAGCAGTAGGAGCACATTTCAATAGCAAGCCGGCAGTTTATTGCAAGCTCTGCAAGGTCGGCATCATCCTTAGAAATTCCATGACTTTTCATCAGGTGAACCGATGACCAGTCGCTAATAACCGCGCCTTCCCATTTCCATTCGTTTCTTAAAATATCCAAAAGCAGTTTTCGGCTACCAGAGCAAGGATCGCCCCCTATCGCATTAAACGCGGACATAAGCATTGCCGAGCCGGCATCGCAGGCAGCTTTGTAAGAGGGCAGGTAGTCCTGATAAAGACTACGCTCCGATATATCCACAACCCCGTATTCTCGGCCGCCTTCAACGGCGCCGTATGCCGCAAAGTGCTTAACGCAGGCACCGATGGTATCCTCTTTATCAAGCCCTTCGCCCTGATAACCCCTTACGGCGGCAGCCGCCATAAGGCAGTTGAGATATGTATCCTCGCCGTAGGATTCCATTACCCGTCCCCACCTCGGATCCCGCACAAGATCCACCATGGGTGAAAAGGTTATGTGAAGCCCCGAAGGCGCGGTCTCCTTGGCGGTAAGGCGGGAAATCTCCTCCACAAGCTCCGGATCAAAGGAGCAGCCCTGTGCCAAAGGAATCGGGAATATGGTGCTGTAACCGTGAATAATGTCCGCCATAAAAAGCATAGGAATTTTGTGCGGATGGTTTTCGATATGCTTTTTCTGGATTTTATATATAAGGTCAGGCTTGCAGATCGAAAGGGTTGACCCGCAAAGTGCCATATCACGCTCTGAAATCTGTTGATCCTCCGACTCACCCGTAGCCTCAACATCCGCCACAAAGTAGCGGCCGGGAAGCTGGGTTATCTCGCCTATTTTCTCGTCAAGGGACATATCATTTAGCAAATTTATTAATTCCTGTTTTGTCATAATACCACCGCTCTTTAGTATTTTTTACTATTTTATCACACATTTAAAGGTATAGCAATAATTTTGAAGTTCATTTAATTTTAATGCTCTTTTTCACTGATTCGAAGGCAAAATCGAAATGTTCAGCAAAAAAAGTCGCCTTTCACGGAATTTACTGAATGAAAAATGCCATAAAATATGACTTCACAAAAAGCAGACTCGGATTTTTGTGAATTTTGACTTTTACGAAAAATGACAATTCTTTAATTTATGTTGACATTTGGAAAATTATGTAATATAATCGTTTATGCAAAATATACAATAAAAAGCCTTTTTATCGCCTGACACTTGGCATGTGTGCCAACACTTGACATGTGCTTCGGTACATGAAAGGGCTTTTGTAGTTTTAACGGTTTGTCATAAACAGTCTGTTTTGTACGGAGGTAGGACAAATTGTTGCAGACATTAAGCGGGATACTCATATAATAAAATGTTTTGATACATAAACTTGGCAGTAAAACCGTTAGTAAAAGTTCCACGAAACTATCAGAATTAAATATTTAATGCTTCTCTGCAACACTTTTATAGTTTTTACCGTCTTGAAGAATAGGTGGTTATAGGGCAAAAATAATAATATTTTTTTTGTGCGATCTTTTGTAAGTTTATTATAAAAAGCTTCATAAAACCTAAGATCGAAAATTCGGATTGAATTTTTGAAAGCGGCGTTGCAGTATTGCATTTTCTGATTTTGGAATATAAATCCGGCGGTGGTACGGCTATGTTAAGAAAATTTGCTTTATGCGTAATGCTAATACTTTTCCTTTTAATAACTGCCTATTCGGATTATGCAACCACTTCTTCAGATTTGTCATCAGCGGCCACATCAACAGAAATATCCGACAGCTCTGACCGGCGCCATACAACCGGTCTGCCCTTTGATGAGACGGATGTTGAATTGGAGTTAGTCTCGGTTCCATCGGTTCAAAAACCGGAAACAAGACAAAGCAGCAATCAAACCGGCAGTCAAACAAACAGTAAAACAAGCAGTAAAAGCAGTCTAATCGACCGCCGGATTAACTATAAAAAAACCGATGTGCTGACCGAAGTGTTTGACGGTAAAGAGTATGTACTGAAGTTTAAGGAAACACAAGAGCCCACAGTAAAATGGATAAACGGTTATGATGTATATACCGCCGATGTTGCCGATGCCGGCACGGTAACAGCGTGGTATGACTGTGTAACGGGTGATTTGTTATATTTTAATATTCCTGATAATGAAAAGGTACCTGACCCGATATCAAAAGACGAAGCCGAAAAGATAACTTATAATTTTTTAAAAAACTATGTTTATATTTCCGAATATAGCTTAACTAAATCGGAACATCATTCTACTATAGGTGGATCCACTGTTAAATATAAATATTTTTATATACAGTATAATGTATATATAGCAGATTACAGAACTGACAGACAAATATCTGTTACCTTATCCGAGAGCGGAAAAATAACATCTTTTAGTAATTATCCTTATGATGCTTTTAAAAATATCAAGGTAGAATACGTTAATCAAAAAGCCATTATTGCCAGAATGAAAGAGGAACTGAACATAAAGCATAACAATCAGCTTTTATCTTTT
>JBMNVM010000142.1:0-4530 GCA_050946805.1 Acutalibacteraceae bacterium
AGGATTCGGATGAAGAAGGGGAAGACGAAGAGGAAGAAGACGAAGACTGCGACCCTGACGGCTGCGATGTATCTTGGGGTTTTGAAGAATCAGATGAACTGCCGGGCTGCGGCGCTTCGATTTTATTCGCATACTGTGAAGTAACCCAGCCGTCTTTATCGTTAAATTTGATTTTATACCATATTGTGCCGGTCGAATCTGCCGCTTCCGAGAGATACTGGTAATTCATACCCGTAACCATTTTTCCGATTTTGGAATTTTTAACCCCCGGGCCGGTTCTAACATTGACATCGGTAGCTGTTGTGAAAACAATATATTTTTTGCCCGAATCGGTTTGAGAACCGCCGCTTGGCGGTTTTGGATCGACATTTACGGTAGGAATGGTGGGTTTACTGCTGTCGTCCTTGTCGATATTTTCATTCTTCGGTTTATTTGCGGCATCTTCCTTGCCGTCATCCTTAAACTCGGCAGCGGTTGTAACCTTTCCTGTGGAAGGCTTAATCTGCGCAGCGTCGGATTTTATTGCTTTCTCAATCTTTTCGGTTTCGGGGTCTTTAATTTCGGCTTCCGGTTGGCTTATTGGCGGCAGGGAAGAAGACTCTGCAACTTTAATAAAAGTTTCAGAGGATACCTCTGCCGTCATCGATATGTTGCCGTGTAATGATTTTTCATTATAAAACAGTTTAAACATAATAGACGATACAACGAGTATCGCCACAAGCATTACGGCTATTATACAAACAATAATTTTGTTTGCCGAAGTAGTATTGCGTTTGGCGGCAGTCTGATGATATATCTGAGGGACATTGGCTTGTCCATTGTTATTTTCGGGTTGCCGGCTATTGGCAGCGGGGTTTTTATCATCCAAAATTTTCCCTCCGTTCCTATGTAAAATAAGCCATATTTACAAAAGTTTATACTTTCATTTACTTACATGATACAATAAATGACAGGAAAATACAAGCCGTTTTGAGATGTTTTTGACAGTTGTAAATCTTGGCAAAGCAAAAATCTGCCATTTCTATAGATTTCGGCTATTCTGCAAATAAAGGGATTGTCGGTTTACACAAATTTAAAACTTTTGGTGCTATCTTTGTATGCTCTCACTCTTTAAATTGCTGATTTTATTGTCGAATTTTACAAAAAAATTATATTATTATTAAAAATATTGATATTAATTACATAATATGGTAAAATATTTAATAAAAAAACAAGGTATAGACTGCTCTGCGCCTTGTTTTTGTTATATTGTTCAGCTAATTTTTTAATCTTGTCTTTTGGGCGATGTCAAATCTTTATTTTTGGTATTTGTTTTGGTCTTTTTCGGATGACGATCACAATAAACAGCAAAGTGTTTGACCGTTATGTGATGTTCCCGACATTCGGCACAGTTTCCGTGCCTTTCACAGGCGGTTCGCTTGCAGGGACAAGCCGGATTGCCCGCAAAATTCTTAAAAATAATTGTATTTTCTGTTTGATTCATTTTAAACTTTACCTTTCATTTGCCGGATAATTTTTACCCTTGTCGGCATACATTTCACGATCCATTCGGTTTAAGAAGCTTTCAATCGTGTCATTTTGGCGGTCATATATGCTGTATCCCATTGAAAAGCGAAGGGTATAAGGCCTTTTTGAGGAAGCGTTAAACTCATTTGTGTATTCCTTTATCCACCTCATCGTCTTGTGTATTTCAAACTCGTCGTCAACAATCAAAATAACGACAAATTCGTCCCCCGCAAGCCTTACTACAAAGCCCGGGCTGCTTGTGCAGGTTCTAAGAATTTCTCCGGCGGAGCGAATGGCATCGTCCCCCATAAGATGACCGTAATTGTCGTTTATGCGTTTAAAACGGTCAATATCTATCATTATTCCGGCAAGCAGCTTTTTCTGATTTAACTTTCTGGTTTCCGCATCAAGAAACATATTCATATATTGCCTTGTAAAGGCGCCCGAAAGCGGGTCGGTGAAAGAAACCTCGTTTTGCACGTTTATATAAAGTGAAACAAGGGAAATAGCGACACAAATTGTAATAATAGAATAACCGTAAAAGGTATATTGAAGAATACTTCCTATAACAATCGGCACCATGAACAAGAGTGCCGGAAAAAAAACATATCGGCTGCTTCGGTTGCGGTTGGCATATATAAGAATGATTCCGTAAAAGAGATAGAGATAGGCGATAAGATATGGCAAAGCGTGAATAGAGGTGCGCTCATAAACATTGTTGGATGAAATACTGAAAAATACCGGTTGGAAAATATTAACAACACTTCCAATGCAGATAAAATAAGCGGGAATTGAAATAATAGGATAAATTCGTCTGAGTCTTCTCACATTCGAAAAAACCTTGTAATCCGCATACATTATCCAAACAATCACAAAAAACATGTTGTTTATATAAAGCAGTGAATTCATCATTAACGAAAGATCCCGTATTCCCATTACCGTATGTCCGTCAGTCAGGTATGAAACCGTCTCCGATATGCACTGTATCATTAAGGAATATACCATCATAAAGAACATTTTATTGTCAGGCAGACGGCTTTTTATGGTTTTGTTTGAACTGAACAAAAGAACAAACAGTATCATGAGGGTGGCGCCGTTTGCAATCAAAATGGCGGGGATATTTATCAATATTAACACCTCACAACGCTTTAAATAGCGGCAAAGATATCAAAAGTTTAAAGCTTTATTTGTGTTAAACAATAATGCTTTGCAGTGTTTTTCATGCAAAAAAGCGAAAATTTCGGGAATGTCAGCGGTAAATAACGCTGTCCACCGCTGTTATGTAATGCTTACTTTAGAACTAAAAACGAAAAAGGCTTTGTTTTGATAATTAAAATAAAATCATTAAGTATTGTATGTATTATACCATAAATTTAAAAAATAAAAAACCTTTTTTATTAAATTTATTTAAAATTTAGTGTTTGTCTGCCTTTATTAATATCAATGCCGAATTTGGTGTAATATTACATAATCAAACTAAAGTTATAGCCTATCCTTTTTTTTGGTTCCATAAAAAGTCGGACGGTGGGCAGCCCATTACGCGCCGAAAAACGCGGCTGAAGTAATATACGTCATGAAAACCGGTGCGTTCCGCGGCTTCGGTCACATTTGCCTCTCCGGCTTCAAGCAGATCCTTGGCTTTTGAAACACGAATAAAGTTGAGGTATTGACTGACCGTCATACCCGTAACCTTACGGAAAAGCATGCGAAAATGTGCGTTGGAGCAGCCGGCTTTAGTTGATAATTCATCCATGGTCGGATTTTCGGTCATATGCTCCTGCAAATATCGGCGAATGTTTTCCACACGTCTGTATTGCGCGGGGCTGCACCTTGCGCTTTCGCGCTGCTGCACTAACTGGTATAAAAGCCCCATTAAAAGCGCTCGGCACTGGACACGGTATCCGGGCTGTTTTCCCACCCAATGCTCATGCATGCTGTTAAGGACAGCCTCGGCACCGGCCGGCGCGGGCGACCATTTCCCGCAGAGGGCTTTATACATTTCCTCCTTATTACCGGAGAAAACCTCCATGGAAAATGCTACATACATAAAACGCCAAGGTTTCTTCGGGTCGCTGTGACCGGAGCGTACCGCGCCGGGCGGGAAGTAGCATAAATCACCCGCCTGAACATGAAACGGCTCGCCGCCGTTTACCGAATAATAGGCTCCACCTTCAAGTGCTAAAGCCAAAATATGAGGATATGTATTGTCTGAAAGGGATATTTGCCAATTAAGATTTGCCTGTCTTTCTACAAGGTTATGTATCTCGGTTACCGAAAAATCATATTCCATTTTTCTTCACCCGCCATTGTTTTTTATCATTTTCAGTATAACACGCCTTTGCGATAAATACAACACGAAATATAAGAATAACGGATAACGGATATTAAATAAAAGTCAAAGAAACTTAAAGAATTATTATATTTTTTAGCATTATGATTCTTTTTATAGGGTTTGTGAAAACTTATTCCAAATAATAAGCGATTTGTACAAACTTTATGTCGAAAATTACATTGACGGGCTATATATTAAGGTTTATACTGAAACTAACAACGGCAAAGCCGTAAAGGAGTGGTGCAGAATATGGAAATTTCACGCAAAACATTCTCACTTGGAAACCGCTGGTGTGTACATAGCTATTACACCTTAAATCCCTTTGCACCGGACGGTTCGGGGCGTATGCTTGCCTCCGGCTGCGATTTTGAAACCGGCATAGGTGAGGTTTTGCTTCTTGATGCCGATGGCAACATTCTTGAAGCCTTTGGCAGGCAGAAAATTTCGCCTTCATTCTACCATACGGGATTTTGGCAGGCGTGGGGGTCTGACGGAAATACGGTTTATTACTCCGCCTCCGACGGAGACCCGCTTCATCCGAAGGTTGCGGTGCGCAATCTTGCTACCGGTGAAGAGCGTATCTGTGACGGGGATATGGAGGGCGCGCCGAAGTTTGGCGAGCCGATAGCCTACGGTCTGCACGCTATGCTTTACGCCGCCGGTTACGGAGACGGCAAATATAAGCCGGAGCT
>JBMNVM010000143.1:0-4489 GCA_050946805.1 Acutalibacteraceae bacterium
ATGGTTACCTGCTGTTCCGCATCGGTTTTGTGGAAGTAGAAGTTGCCGGAGCTGTCGGTAACAAAATAGTAGTAGTCGGAAGCTTTCGGGTAAAGTGCCGCCTTTATGGCATCAAGTCCCGGTGAGCATAACGGCCCGGGAGGCAGACCGGTTACATTGTAGGTGTTATAACGTCCGTCGTCCTGACGGAAGGATTTCCCGTAATAAACGGTAGGTGAGGAGCCGAGTGTTGTGAATTTATCGCTTTTTAAGCGGTTGTGGAAAACACTTGAAACCATCGGCATTTCACTAATCGACTTGCCGGCCTCCATTTGTATTATGGAAGCCAAAGTCAAAATCTCGTTCATTGAATAGCCAAGCTCTTCAGCGCGCTTGAACATATCGTCGGTGATTTTTTTCTCGGCCTGCTCTATCATTTTGTTAACGGCCAGTTTTGCACATTCCTTGGAATCATACGAATAAAAATCGTAAGTGTCGGGGAATAAATAGCCTTCAAGCGTGAAATATGTTCTTACGTTGTCGGCTTGGGAGAGCAGTTTTGACTTTCTCTCAACATTTTCAAGCGCTTCGAGGAAATCCGCGCGGGTGCATACATTGTTCCTTTCCAAAAGGGTTGCAATTCCGGGAACGGTAACATTTTCACCATTGACGTTTTTAGTGTAATCGTTAATACCTGTGCCCTCAGGTATGGTGACCTTAACCGTTTCGGCCTTTGCTCCCTCGTTAATAAGCATTTGGCAAATATCTTCATAACCGGCTTCGGTGCTGAAGTTGTAAAGACCATATTTAAACTGACTGTCGTACCCTTTAAGCTTTGCGTAAAGACGGAAGAGCAAGGGTATTTTAACGGCGCCGGTTTCCTTTAACTGCTCGGCAATTTCGGATGCGGGGGTGCCCATTTCTATTTCCATTATGGTGTCTTTTCCTCTTCCGAAACCTATTCCCATATAGTCGGCACCGGCATAGATTATACCGGCCGCCAAACCGACAGAAACCACAACAATACAGACAATCCAAATAATGCTGCGAATTACCGGATTGCCCTTTTTTGCCCTTTTGTGTTTTGAAGATTTCGGTTCTTGGTCATTTAAGTGAAAACCTTTGCCGATTACAAAATCATCATCATTTTCGGTTTTGGAAATCTTAAAATCTTCGCCCATATTAAATCTCCTTAAATTTAATTGCCGCAGGTGTACTGCATTTGACGTTTCAGATTGTCGGATGTTGATTTATCGGCAAGGTAGGATAGAATTTCAAATCCGAATTCAAATGCGGTGCCCGCACCGCGCGCGGTTATTATGCTGCCGTCTTTTACAACAGGGGATTTAACGACATCTGCCCCAAAAAGGTCTTTTTCAAATCCCGGAAAGCAGGTGGCGGTTTTGCCGTTTAAAAGATTTTTATGCCCCAAAATCATGGGAGCGGCGCAAATTGCGGCAATAAGTTTCCCGTTTTGGGCGGCAAAGTCAATCACGGCCTGCACAGCACCGCTTTTTTCAAGGTTAACCGTTCCGGGCATCCCGCCGGGGAGTATAATAGCCTGTAAATTATCATCCATAATAATATTGTCAATTAAAATGTCGGCTTTTACGCAAATCCCGTGCGAGCCGGTAACGTATTCACTTGTAACGCCGACCGTTTTAACCGATATTTCGCCACGCCTTAAAATATCTAAGGGTACAAGCGCTTCAGATTCTTCAAAGCCTTCAGCCAAAAAAAGATAGACCATAAAACGCTCACCTTCCGTAAAGTTTAAGTACAGAATTAAGAATATCCTTTGAAATATCCTCAATAGCGCGAGGTTCTCCGTTTTGCGAGCAGGGAATTATTTCCCATCCCGAATATTCGGCCGTAAAAAGGGCGGCCTTGCGGCATTTTTCAAGGTATTCGATATCACTTTCGTGAATGTCTTTTTTGGAATTATCGCCTTCATAACGTTTTGAAAGCAGTTGCTGCGAAACCGAAACCGGCATATCAAGAAAAATTACCTTGCAGGGCTTCGGAATCCCTAATTTGTTGTACTCAAAATCGTAAAGCCAGCAAAGGAAATCCTTCCATTCACTCTGCGGCAGCTTGGAGGTCTGATGAACCGCGTTTGAGGTTGTATATCTGCCCGCAATTACTGTTCCGCCGCCGTTTATGTATTCACCCCAGTCGGATTTATAACCGGCATAACGGTCAACCGCATAAAAAACGGAGGCGGCATAGGCGTTGACGTCATCAGCCCTTTTCCCGAATTCTCCGTTTAAATACATCTTTACAAGGGCGCTTGATCTGCTTTGATAGTTCGGAAAGGAAACGGTTTTACATTCAATCCCGGAGGCTTTTAAATTATTATGCAAAAGATCAAGCTGGGTTGACTTACCGCTTCCGTCAAGCCCTTCTATTACTATAAGCTTACCCATTTTCTTTAAGTCCTTTGTAAAATTCCCTTACCTCATCCGGCTTTCCGCAGGTCATTTTGCCCTCGGAACACTTGCCCCTCACACAGGAGGGTCCGGCGTTTTTGAAAAGGTGGGGTGCAACTTCGGTTACAAGCTTTAACATCTGGTTTGCAACCTCCTGTATTTCCCACTGGGCACGCCTGCAGCAGCGGATTCTGAAAAAGTTCATAAGCGAGCGTGCGTTCATGGTTAAAACCATTTGGGTTTCGCAGGCGTTGGGCAGCACGAATCTCGCATCCTCAATCGCTTTCTTTTCGGCAAGTCGGGCAGCGGTTTTTTCATCCTTGCCCTCAGCCAAAAATGCCGCTTTGTGTTTTGCGGTCAATATTTCGGCGATTTTATCATATTTCTCCTGATCGGCCGCCATTATTTCACGATAAAGCGCCAGCGCTTCGGGCTCTGCCGCAATTTCAGGCGGGATTACATACTCAAAACTGCCTTCCTTAACATATCTTTGGCTTTTGACCGAAAAGGAAGCAATTCGGTGTCTTGTAATCTGCGCCAAAAGTGAGCGGGAAACGCCCTCAATCCCAAAGGTGAAGGTTGCGTGCTCAATGGGACTTTCGTGCCCGATTTCCGCAAGCATTTCAACAAAGGACGCCGCTTTTTCGTCGGTCAGGTTTTGGTTTAATTCACTTATTTTTGAGCTGCTGTAGCACAGCTTCGCCGCCGAAGCCACAATGTGCTCCGGATTGGAGGTATGGGCTAAAAGATAGACCTTTGGCATATAAAAAGCCCCTTTCTGTTTACATACGCTTTAAGTATAGCAAATTATTAGCATTTATTCAACAATAATGTACCTCTTTTGGGTAAAATGTTTTTAACATTTTTTTGAAAAAGGGCTTTTTTTGTCGCTTATTATGTGGTATTATAATAGCGTAATAAAAAAGTGCGGAGGTCGAAATATGGCAAGCATAGATTTCAAACATTCGCCATACGGTGATTTGGCAATCATCAGTATGCGCGGATGCGAGGAAACTTCAGCAAATGTGGACTATTATCTCAAACAGTGGCGCGGTATTGAAGGTGATGCCTCGTTCGTAATTCCGGCAAACTGCCCGCGTTTCGGAACCGGAGAGGCAAAGGCGGTACTCAACCACACGGCGAGAGGTCTGGACGTTTACATCATTTGCGACTGCTATAACTACAATGTAACATACAAAATGTACGGTATGACCGTACCCATGAGTCCTGACGATCATTATCAGGATTTAAAACGCGTTATTGCGGCTCTTGGCGGAAAGGCGAGAAGAATTACCGTAATAATGCCCATGCTTTACGAGGGAAGGCAACATAGAAGAACGGCACGTGAGTCTATGGACTGCGCAATGGCTCTTCAGGAGCTTGTCAGAATGGGAGTTAAGAACATTATCACCTTTGACGCACACGACCCCCGTGTTAACAATGCTATTCCGCTGGACGGGTTTGATAATGTTCAGCCAACCTACCAGATGATTAAGGCGCTCCTTAAAAACGTACCCGATATAAAGCTACAGCGGGATCATACAATGATTGTTTCTCCTGACGAAGGCGGAATGAGCCGCTGCATTTATTATTCATCGGTTTTGGGTTTGGAGCTTGGAATGTTCTACAAGCGCCGCAACTATTCTATAATCGTCAACGGAAGAAACCCCATAGAAGCGCATGAATTTCTCGGAAACGATATTGTCGGCAAGGATTTGATTATTGTTGATGATATGATTTCATCGGGCGAATCCATACTTGACATTGCCGCAAAGCTTAAAGAGCGGGGAGCCAAGCGTATATTCGTCTTCGCAACCTTCGGTCTTTTCGTTGAAGGCCTTGAAAAGTTTGATGAATACTATGAAAACGGCCTTATTGACAAGGTATTTACCACAAATCTTATTTACCAACCCGAAGAACTTCTTAAACGTGAATGGTACTGCAGCGTAAATATGTCAAAGTATATTGCGCTCTTGATTGATACACTTAACTACGATAACTCGATAAGCAGACTTCTTGACCCGGCCGACAGAATTAAAAACGTCCTTGAAAAATACGGTCAGGGTAAAAAGTAAATAATA
>JBMNVM010000144.1:0-4413 GCA_050946805.1 Acutalibacteraceae bacterium
ATCGGTTCGGTTATTAAGTACAAACGAAACAGTAGACTGCGATACCCCCGCAAGCTTTGCAACATCGGTTGATGTTACCTTTTTCACAGTGTTTCCCCCTTTACTTTTATTTAAACACAGTATAGCATTAAATCAGGTAAGGGTCAATTAATATTAGTTAATTATTAGTATACAAATTAACGCATTTTTTGAAGTTGTGCTTTCTGTACTAATAAATTATTAGTTTTGACATATCGCATTTTTGCTGGTATCTTTAAACTGTAAATAGTAAAAAAAGGGGTGGAGGATTTGATTCGCGAATATTGCAAAATCGGCATTAATCATCATCTGCTTTTCCCGGGCGTTTTAGACGACCCGCATTACCACGAAAGAAGCCTTTACGCACTTCTTATTGACGGGTACTTTGATATTATTGATATGTCCTTGCCGGATGATGCAGCGGTGCGTATGGAAGAAATAAAAATGTTAAAATCCTTTGGCAAAACGATTATCTATAATTTTCCGCTTTTTTGCCTTTCTTCAAATGAGTTTGATTTAAATTCGCTGTCAAAGAAAGTCCGTGAAAGAACCCTTGGCGAGGCTAAAAAGCATCTTGAATATGCCGCGGCGGCAGGTGCCAAAACCGTCACCTTTGCTTCGGGAGTTTACCGCTTTGACATGCCGGAAGAAGAACAGCTAAAGGGATTTATTGAATATTCGGTAGCCTTTAACGAGGCGGCAAAAGCACTCGGAATTACGGCGCTGCTGGAGCCGTTTGACCGCTCCATCGGCAAAAATCTGCTGCTTGGTAAGGTCGATTTGTGCGTTGCCTACATAGAAGCTTTGCGCTCTGCCGGGTGCGAGAATATAGCCCTTATGCAGGATATGGCGCATATTCCGCTTATCGGAGAAGATTTTGCCTATACCCTTCAAAAAAGCAAACCGTATCTTTTTCATATTCATCTTGGCAACTGTGTTATGCGCGACCCGAAAAATCCTTATTACGGCGACACCCATCCGCCGATTGGAATTGACGGGGGCGAGAATGATATGGACGAGCTTATCGAATTTACAAGAGCACTAAAAGATATAGGCTACCTATATAAAGGCGGCCATAATTCGGTTACCTTTGAGATGCAGCCGTATCCCGGTGCTTCTTCTCTTACCAGCGCAAAACTTGCCGCAGAAAAGTTTGAAACTGCGCTAAATAATGTTTATAATCAAAAATAGGGGGTAATGAAAAATGGAAATCAGTTGCTTGCCGGTGTCGCTTTTCAGCGATATTACCGAAAACAGACTTACAATTATCGACTGGGCGCAGCTTGCCAAAAAGGCCGGACTTAAAAACATTGATTTAAGCTGTATGTTTATTAAAAATAACACTCCGACCTATCTTGACGATTTAAAAAGTTCGCTTGAAAAAATTAATATGCCTATCAAGATGATTACTACATATCCGGACTTTTCAAACCCCGATCCGCTTCAGCGTGAGCGGGAGCTTGCCTATTTAAAACGCGATATAGCGGTAGCTTCATACCTTAATGTGCCGTATGTAAGGATAACCGCCGGACAGTCGCATGTGGGGCTCGCGGTCAAAGACGGCATTGAGAGTGTTGTGGAAAACTTCAAGCGCAGTGCCGAATTTGCCGACAAAATGAATGTAACCCTTGTTTACGAAAACCACGCAAAGCCGGGGGCTTGGCATACGGTTGATTTTTCCTATGCTACCGATATTTTTCTTGAAATTGCAGGTAAAACCGAGGATACATCTATAAAAATCAACTTTGACACCGCAAACCCTGTTGCCTTTAAAGATGAAAATGAACCGATGAAAATATTACCGCAGGTCATCAACCGTCTTGGAACGGTGCATATTGCCGATACTTCAACAAAGGGCAGCTTAAACCACACGGTAATCGGAACCGGACTGGTGCCTTTTGCAGAAATATTCGAATATCTTAAAAAATCAGGCTATGACGGGCTGCTGTCTATAGAAGAGGGCAGCAACACCGGCTTTGACGGTATAAAAACAGCGGTGGATTTTGTAAAGGAAATGTGGGGCGAAAGAAATTGATTATTGTTAGTACAAATAACCCTAAAGGCGTTAAGGTCGAGGGTGAATACAGCCGATTTATTGCCAGTTTCCTTTCCGCAAATTTGCAGCCGCAGGTTCACGGCTTTTCTATCGGTATGGTTATTTTGCCACCAGGCGGGAAGAGTGAACCCCATTCGCACAAAGATGCTCAAGAGTGCTGGTATGTGATTGAGGGGAGCGCTACCGCAATTATCGGCGATGAAAAGGGGATCATAAATAAAGGGGATATCCTCTACGGTCCCGAAAATGTTACCCATACGCTAATAAACCGAAGCTCAACCGAGCCTTTCAAGGCTTTGCTGATACTCTGCCCCGGCGGTGATGAAAGAAACGTTACCGATGTATTGCTAAAGAACGGTGGTGTAATGTATGAACCCTAAAGACGATCTGCGTAACATAGAAAACGGATATGAAATCCCAAAAGAAAACTATTGCGACCAGCCTTATGTCGTGGTGCGGCAAGACGGCGCGTGGGTGGTCTGTCTTACCACAGGCAGAGGCGCGGAGGGACATAAAGGACAGCATATAATATCCGCAATCAGCTATGATAAGGGTAAAAGCTGGAGCAAACCTGTCGATATTGAGCCGGCAGATGGTCCCGAGTCCTCATGGGTAATGCCCTTTATGACCGATTACGGCAGAATTTATGTTTTTTATGTTTACAACAAGGATAATATGCGCACTGTTCATTCAAAGGTTGAGCCCGGATACATTACAAGGGTTGACACGCTGGGTGCCATGGCCTTCAAATATTCGGATGATGGGGGAGAGAGCTGGTCGAAGGATAGGTATTATATCCCTATTCGTAATTTTACCGTTGACGATAATAACCCGTATGGCGGTAAGGTGCAGTTTTTCTGGGGTGTGGGCAAACCGATTCTACACAAAAACGCCATGTATTTAGGCTTTTCCAAGGTTGGAGTTTTCGGTGAGGCCTTTATGGAGGATGACGAGGGCGCCTTCTTAAGATGCCCGAATATCAACACCGAAAAGGATCCAAATGCGCTTATCTGGGAAACCCTGCCCGATGGCAAAGAAGGAATACGCTCTCCTTTGGGGAATGTCGCGGATGAGCACAACCTTGTTAGCCTTAGTGACGGCAGCCTTTTTTGCACCTTCAGAACCATTGCGGGGCATAACGGCCAGTCATATAGCCGCGATGACGGCAAAACATGGGATAAGGGCGAATTTATGAAGACAGGGCCGAATGGACGGCTTTTAAAGCACCCGCGCGCCGCAAACTTTGTACGCAAATACTCCAACGGAAAATACACTTTGTGGTTCCATAACCACGGAAGAAAGCTTTTGCATGATCCGGGTAAGGGGTATCTTGGAAGAAATCCCGCTTGGATGTGCGGAGGGGTCGAGAAGGATGGTTATATCTACTGGTCGCAGCCCGAAATAATTCTTTACAGCAGGGATTGCGATGAAAGAATGAGCTACCCCGATTTTATAGAGGACGGCGGCGAATTCTATATAACCGAAACCCAGAAAACCATTGCCCGCACCCATAAGGTGGATAAATCAATTCTTGAAGCCATGTGGAATCATCTTGATAATGACAAGTTATCAACAAACGGACTTATTTTTGAAGTAACGAATTTTAGTGGCGACAGCAAGCCGATCCCGCAAGTTATAAACCTTGAGGAGGGTGACGGTTTTGCAATTCAGATGATTCTTGATTTAAGCAAGACCGAATACGGCTGCCTACTTGACGGCAGGGATGCTTTGAATCAGGGAATTTTCCTTGAATATACATATGAAAACACGGTGCGGCTGCACCTCATTGACGGTCAGCACCACACCTGCTGGGATTCGGATGTACTGACTTCTGATATGCCGCACATCTCCGTTATTGTGGACGGCTGTTCGGGAATTATATCATTTGTTGTTGACGGTCTGTTCTGCGACGGCGGAGAGAAACGCGATTATGGCTTTGGACGTATCGATACAAAAATGAAGGATGTGGCGGGCAAAGGATTTTTCACTTTAGGAAAAGCCGCATCCGAAATTAAACTGCTAAGATTTTATGACCGCTACATTCTTACTGCCGAGGCGGTTGGAAACTATCGGTATGATTTGAATAACGGTATGATATAGCAAAAAAGCTTTGTCGAATAACTTGTTCGGCAAGGCTTTTTATATTGTGTTTTGAGGTTCGGCTTGGATAATACAAATAATGCGAATATTGGCATTAATTGAATGGTTTGGGGGAAATAATATGAATAGGGTTTTTGAAAAATGGCATTTAGGGGTTACCTTCGTTTTCAGAGCAAAAAAACGGCTGGTTCGCTTCCGAAGCGGCGAAGCGTGAAGCCGACGATATTGTAAAGTCCGGT
>JBMNVM010000145.1:0-4341 GCA_050946805.1 Acutalibacteraceae bacterium
AGGTATTATGAATGATTGAGCTTTTAAAGAAGCTGTGCGAGCTTGATGCTACCTCCGGCGACGAAGCGGCGGTAAGGGATTATATAATAGGTGAAATTGACGGTTACTGTAAGTGGCAGACCGACAGAATGGGAAACATAATAGCATTTAAAAAGGGCAGAAAGCAAAGCAAAGTAAAGCTTATGATTGATGCCCACATGGACGAAGTGGGTTTGATTATCACAAACATAACGCCGGACGGATTCTTGAAATTTATGACGGTCGGCGGGATTGATACTTCTGTTTTAATGTTTAAAAGTATTAGAATAAACGGTAAATTCCCGGGTGTTATAGGCGGCAAGCCGATACATCTGCTCACAAAAGACGAAGCCAAAAAGCTGCCCGAAGTCAAAGGCTTATATATAGATATAGGTGTGGCAAGCAAAGAGGCGGCCGAAGCTTTGGTTAAAGTAGGGGACAGGGCTGTGCTTTGCGGCGATTTTCAAATCTGCGGCGAAAATATTATTTCAAAGGCTATTGACGACCGAATCGGCTGCGCGACCCTTATAAAACTTTTAAAAGAGGATAGCGAGTATGATTTCTATGCTTCATTCTCGGTTCAGGAGGAGATAGGGCTTCGTGGAGCCAAGACGGCAGCTTTTTCGATTGATCCGCAGGCGGCAATTATACTGGAAGCCACCACCGCGGCAGATATTGCGGGTGTGGCGAATGAGGATACCGTTTGCAGCCTCGGCAAAGGGCCGGCCATTTCATTTATGGACAAAGCCACCGTATATGACAGGGCGTATTATAACGCCGCTTTAAACAGCGGCATACCCTGTCAGCCGAAAGCCGCCGTTGCGGGCGGCAACAATTCGGAAGCGGTTCATCTCTCGCGCGAGGGAGTTCGAACAATAGCCCTTTCGGTTCCGTGCAGGTATATCCACTCCCCGTCATGCGTGGCGAATATTGAAGACTGCAAAAGGCTATTAGAGATTGCAAAATATATGTTAAACGGCATTTGCGGCGGAGAAATTTCATGATAACACTGTGCGAAACACTCCCTGAAATTGGAAGCGGGAAAAGTGCGGAAATTTTGAAAATAAAATGCCTTTATGATTGTTACAAAAACGATTCCAAGGTTTTGTTTTGGCGGCAGAATGAAAAGGATGCCGTAATTTCCATGACCGATGGCAATATGATAATTTGGAGCGGCGGCGCCGATTTGGACGAGCTTAAAGAGTTTGTCAATATGCTGTCGCCGGTGTGTGTTTTCAGCGATTATAATACCCTTTGCGGCATTGACAGAAGGCCTGATGAGCGCATTAATGTTTTACTGCGAAAAGCGGACATAAAAGGCGAAACCGAAGGGGACGAGCTTTCAAGCAGGGAAATTTATGAGCTTTTGGATGTTGACGGGCTCTCTTTGCCCGAATATCCTTATTTTGCGGTGGATTACTGCCGCAGGTTAAACCTTGGAAAGGCGGATAATTTCGCCATTTCGGGCAAATGCGCCGCGGTTTCCTTTAATTGCGGAAATCAGGCGATAATGAACGGAATCGCAAGCCACGAAAAGGGCTTCGGGACTATTGCGCTTAAAGGGATACTGCAAAAAAACTACGGCAGGGATTTTTTTGTCTGCTGCCGCGACAGTGTAATGCCCTTTTATGAAAAGAACGGATTTAAATGGCTGTACCACAGCGGTTATTGGGTGAAAAATAAATGAATATTACAAATTTTTTTAACATAGATAAAAAGCTTATTGAGTTTGATAAAAAGGTCTTAAAAAGCCTTACCGAAAGGTTTGCGGAAATAGATGACGTTACCGAATACAATCAGCTTAAGGTGCTGTCGGCCTTTATCAAAAACGGGGTGAGCGAGGTTTCCTTTGCCGGCTCCACAGGCTACGGATATGGAGATCGAGGCAGAGAAATTCTGGAAAAGGTTATGGCCGACTGCATGGGGGCGGAGGATGCTTTAATGCGGCATAATTTCGTTTCCGGCACGCATACGCTGACGGTAGCCCTTTTTGGGATTCTCCGACCCGGCGACAAGGTGATATGCCTTACCGGACGTCCGTATGACACTATAACCGGTGTTTTCGGAATAGATAAAAAGTGCGACGGTTCGCTTAAGGACTTCGGTATCGAATACGGCCAGATTGATTTGCTGCCCGACGGAACACCTGATTTGGAAACCATAAAAAATGTATTTAGAGCCGAAAAGCCTAAAATGGCCTACATTCAGCGTTCGCGCGGTTACAGCACACGACCGAGTCTTACGGTAGAAGATATTGAAAAATTAGTAAAAATTGTAAAAGAGGTATCTCCCGATAGTGTCGTAATGGTTGACAACTGTTACGGAGAGTTTGTGGAGAAAAAGGAACCTTGTGATGTCGGAGCCGACATTGTTGCGGGGTCGCTTATAAAAAACCCCGGCGGCGGGATTGCGCCCACAGGCGGATATATAGCAGGCAGGAAAGACCTGATTGAAAAGTGCGCAATGCGGCTTACCTGCCCGGGTGTCGGGCGCGAGGTAGGCGCGACCTTGGGGCACAGCCGCGAGCTTTACATGGGTCTGTTTGCGGCGCCCCATGTTGTGGGTGAAGCTATGAAAACCGCGGTATACGCGGCGGCTTTTTTTGAACTTTTGGGCTTTCCGGTTTCCCCTGCAAGCAGTGAAAAAAGGGGAGACATCATCCAGTGCGTAACCTTAGGTTCGGCGGAAGGTTTAGTGGCTTTCTGTCAAGGAATGCAGGCGGGCGCGCCGGTGGATTCATATGTAGTACCCGAGCCGTGGGATATGCCGGGTTATACCGACCCTGTAATTATGGCGGCGGGTGCCTTTACTATGGGCGCTTCGATAGAACTGTCTGCCGACGGCCCCTTGCGCGAGCCTTATGCGGCGTGGCTGCAGGGCGGGCTTAATTTCCACAGCGCAAAAGCGGGGATTTTGCTTGCGGCGCAAAAGATGTATGAAAAAGGCGCTATAAATATTTAATTGGAGCGAAAACAATGGAAAAAATATTTAGCGGCAAGGTCTATGAAGTAATGCGGACAACAAACGGTATAATATTTTCTTATTTAAACAGGCAGTTTGATGATGAGAAGGTGGAGGTTGCCTACAAAATGCTTTCTCTTGATAACCGCAGAATTACGGATATTGCCAAGAATATTTACATGATAACAAAGTTAGGGAATAACTATAAAGCGGTTGAAAAGCTTTGCGACAACTATATTACAGCAAAATCCATTCTTCTTCCCGGCGGCAGGGTTTTTGTATTGCATGATGACGGCAGGGCACAGCTTGTCGATGCCGACGGCGAGCCTATATGGTCAGGCGCGCTGATTTACAAAAATCTTGTGCCTTCGGATATTTTACTTTACAATGACGGGCTTTGGACGGCATACGAAAAGGCAAATGCCCTTGTCAGGTACAGTCTTACTAATATGCGGCAGGAGCTGCGAATAGGCGGCAACAATTCGCCGTTTGACGGCCCTTGCAGCATGTTTGACGACGGCGAGCAGATAATTGTCTGCAACAAAAACTCAAAGCAGCTTGTCGGTCTTAACCTTGATAAATTCAGTCTTACCGAACTTGATAACTTTGAAGAGCCGTTATATCAATATGTAAAGGTTGATATTTACCGCTTTGTTGTTTTGGAATCGGGATTGTATGTAATGTAACAAAATTAAAATCTCAATACATAAAATAAAACCGAAATTTTATTAAAAAACGGCAGACACTTTCGTGTTTGCCGTTTTTGATATATGCAATATGTTTTTGACAGACTGATTATTTCTGCCTGCAGGCTGCGCTTCATTCAAAGTAAAAAACTACAATTTAGTACCGAATGTTTTAAATTACCGTTTTCTGGTAAAGATAAATAAAGGCGGGAAATGCATGCCGATTTCCCGCCGTTGTTTTTGAAGTATATTCTATTATATAAAATTGCGCTTAAAAATATTTCCGCCGCTGCAGTCTATCCCGACAATAAGCGGAAAATCCTTAAACTCAAGCCGCTTTATCGACTCACAACCCAAATCCTCAAAGGCTAAAACCTCGCAGTCGGTAATGCTTAAAGCGGACAAAGCGCCTGCGCCGCCAATGGCGCAAAGGTAAACCGCTTTGTTTTTGATGATTGAGTCAATAACCTCGGGCGAGCGTTCCCCCTTGCCGATAGTGGCGGTAAGCCCCATATCATAAAGTTTCGGAGTGTAAGGGTCCATGCGCATTGAGGTTGTCGGTCCGCAACTTCCAATTACCATATTTTCGGGTGTGGGCGTGGGGCCTGCATAGTAAATTACCGAATTTTCAATCTCAAAGGGCAGGGGAAGCCCATTTTCCATATATTCAAAGATT
>JBMNVM010000146.1:0-4279 GCA_050946805.1 Acutalibacteraceae bacterium
AGCCGCCGCTGTACCCCTTTCATCATCTGGGCGAACTATGATATTGAGGAGAAGTATATTGATAAGCTGAGCGCCAACTACCTTTCCTCTTTATTGCTGGATGTTGCGGGCATTAAGCTTACCGAATACAATAAGTATCTGCTTGAGCTGTCTAAAACGCTGCCGGTTATCGACACTGTAGGCTATATTGACAACCAGGGGGTATACTACAAATGGAGCCAGAAATCCCCCTACTCGGAGCTGCTTAGCGAATACGAAAAAATCCAATACAACAATATCTTTGACCGCAACCATGTCGACCTTGGAACATTTTATATTGACGGTTACATACCGCCGACCGACGAGGAAACAAAAGACGGTGATTAAAAATGATAAACACCACCCTTTGCCATATTGAAAAAGACGGTAAGTATTTAATGCTTCACCGCATAAAAAAGGAAAACGACCTTAACAAGGATAAATGGGTGGGTATCGGTGGCAAGTTTATGCCAGCGGAAAGCCCCGAGGAATGCAATCTAAGGGAAGTTTACGAGGAAACGGGGCTTACCCTCCATTCCGCCCGCTACTGTGGCATTGTAACCTTTGTTTCGGACAAATGGGGAACCGAATATATGCACATTTTTCATAGCTGCAACTTTACGGGCAGTTTAAAGGAATGTGACGAAGGAAACCTTGAATGGGTAGACAAACATGATTTACTCAACTACCCAATATGGCAGGGGGATAAAATATTTTTAAAGCTCATTGAGCAGGACACTCCGTTTTTCTCACTTAAACTGGTATACAGCGGCGACAATCTGATTCATGCCGCCCTTAACGGCAAAAAAATAGAAATCGGTGATTATTTATGAATATTTGCCTTTACGGCGCCTCAAGTAACACTATTGACAAACGGTATATTGAAGCCACCGAAAAATTAGGCGAAGCTATTGCCGAGGCGGGACACTGCCTTGTTTACGGCGGCGGCGCCGGCGGACTTATGGGAGCGGCCGCGCGCGGAATGACAAGGAAAAACGGCAAAATTATTGGCATTGCTCCGGACTTTTTCAAGGTTGACGGCGAGCTTTACGATAAATGCAGCGAATTTATCTTCACCAAAACCATGCGTGAGCGCAAGCAGCTTTTGGAGGATAAGTCGGACGCGTTTATTGTGGTACCGGGCGGCCCCGGCACCTTTGACGAGCTTTTTGAAACCTTGGCTCTTCGCCAACTTGGAATACACACAAAGCCGATTGCGATTTTCAATGTGGACGGATACTACAACCCTCTTTTTGAAATGCTTAAAAACGCCGCCGAAAAAGGCTTTATGAAAAAGGAGTGCTTGAAACTCACACCCCTTTTAGGAACTCCAAATGAAATACTTGATTATTTTAAAAATTACGACGAATCTGAATTTATATTTTCTGTTTTAAGAAAAATTGAAAAATAAAATTTAAAAATGGTGATATTTTTTCACCGATATTTGTGAAAATGATTATAAGCACGAATGACAAAATTTATATCCTGAAATTTTGCAAAAAAAATGATTTACCAAAAATACAAAAGCTCCTTTCCGATGATCGGTTAAAGGAGCTTTTCGGTATGCGCGAAAGCAATAAAAGCACGGCGCATTACTTCGCGTGGCTTATCACAGCGGTTGCCGCCTGCCAAAAGCTTAATATAAAAATCGGTGATTTGTGTTTTGAAAAGGGTGATGGCGGAAAACCCTTTTTAAAAAACCATCCGAAATTTTATTTTAGCATTTCCCACAGCAAAAATTTTGCCGCCGTTGCTTTCTCGGATACCGCGGTCGGCTTGGATATTGAAGTTTTGCGGCCGGTCAATTTAAAACTGGCCAACCGTTTTTTCAGCCCCGAGGAAAGCGCTTTTGCCGGCGATGAGCTTAAATTCCTTCAAATTTGGACCCGCAAGGAGGCCTATTTAAAGCAAAGCGGCATTGGGCTTAGCACAAACCTTTCTGCCTTTAATACCCTTGATAATGCGGGCATTAAGACTTTCAAAACAAAAGACTTGGTTTATTCGGTAGCTTCAAGCAAATCCGAATTCTTCGATACAATTTTTATAAATCACGACGAACTTATAAACATGGTGCCAAAATATTTATAGTTAAAATTAAAATATAATTATTGAAATCAAAATAAAAATGTGGTAAACTGACAAAGTTATGTTGAAATAAAAAGGAGATATACTTGTGTCAGATTTGAAGTTTGAGATTGAAAGGCGCCGCACCTTTGCTATCATTTCTCATCCTGATGCCGGAAAAACAACGCTTACCGAAAAATTCCTTCTGTACGGCGGGGCAATTCAAACCGCCGGTTCCGTAAAAGGCAAGGCAACCGCAAAGCACGCGGTGAGCGACTGGATGGAGCTTGAAAAGCAAAGGGGTATTTCAATTACATCTTCGGTTTTGCAGTTTGAGTACGAAGGATATTGCATAAACATTCTTGACACTCCGGGACACCAGGACTTTTCGGAGGACACCTACCGAACCCTAATGGCCGCGGACAGTGTTGTAATGGTAATAGATGCCGCAAAGGGTATTGAGGCACAAACCAGAAAGCTATTTAAGGTCTGCGCCATGCGGCATATCCCTATTTTTACATTCATAAATAAGCTTGACCGCGATGCAAGAGACCCGTTTGAGTTGTTGGACGAGCTTGAAAAGGAATTCGGAATCGGCACATATCCGGTCAACTGGCCGATTGGCAGCGGAGTAAGCTTTAAAGGCGTATTTGACCGCGACAAGCGTGAAATACTCTGCTTTACCGAATTTCACAAAGGCCAAAGCCGCATAAAGCCCATTGAGTGCGATATTACGAATACGCAGAAACTTGATGAGCTAATAGGCGAATATCAACGGACAGAGCTTGTAGAACAAATAGAGTTGCTTGATGTTGCAAGCTTTGAGTTTGACATTGAAAAGGTGCGCAAGGGTGAGCTGACCCCCGTATTCTTCGGTTCCGCGCTTAACAATTTCGGTGTCCAGCCTTTTCTTGAAAACTTCCTTAAAATGACCACGCCGCCCCTGCCCCGCAAATCGGGAGAGGAGGAAGTCAGCCCCTTTGACGAGGACTTTTCGGCATTCGCCTTTAAAATCCAAGCAAATATGAATAAAAACCACCGCGACCGCATAACATTTTTCCGAATATGTTCGGGAAAATTTGAAAGGGGTATGGACTATTTCCATGTTCAGGGAAACAAAATGCTGCGGCTTTCCCAGCCTCAGCAAATGATAGCCGATGAAAGGCAGGTAATCAATGAGGCCTATGCCGGCGATATTATCGGAGTTTTTGACCCCGGCATTTTTTCAATAGGCGATACGGTATGCTCGCCGAAGCACAAGGTCTGCTTTGAGGGTATTCCCACCTTCGCGCCCGAGCATTTCGCGATAATAGAACAAAAGGACAGTCTTAAAAGAAAGCAGTTTGTAAAGGGCGTAGAGCAGATTGCCCAAGAGGGTGCGATACAGATTTTCCACGAACCCAACACCGGTATGGAACGTGTAATTGTGGGCGTGGTAGGCGTGCTTCAGTTTGAAGTGCTTGAATACAGGCTTAAAAATGAGTATAATGTTGATGTGGTTCGCAATGATCTGCCGTATCAATATATTAGATGGATAAAAAACCACGATATTGATGTTAAATCGCTTAATTTAACCTCGGACACCAAGTGGGTTCAGGATTTTAAGGGCAATAATCTGCTTATTTTCACCAGTGAATGGAACATCAACTGGGCGCTGGAGCGCAACCAAGGTCTGATTTTGGAAGATTTCAGCAAAGACTGATATCCAAAGCGGGAGGGCTTTTGATGAAATACGATAAATATGGTGATTTGCTTTACACCGAAAACCAGAAGGCCGATTTGAAAACACTCAGGGCATTTTTAATTGTAACCTTGCTTCAAGCTGTTTTTATATGTATTAATCTTTTGGTAATCTTTATCGAAGGGCTGAATTCCTATTTAAGCTTTGTTACGGCGCCGGGTTATATATTTCTCTATATAAACTTTTTAAAAGCGTATGAGCATCACGGCGATTCGGGCAGACTCCCCTCTTATCTTAAGGCGGTAAAAATTTTAAGCCCCATTCTTTACGGGATTACAGCAGTAATTGTAATTTTCACAGGCTTCTAAAAAAGGCTGTCGCTAATTAATGCGGCAGCCCTTTTAATTTTATTCAATTTGTTTTCCTAAAAACGATGCGGCTACTGTAGCAAGCTTAATGTCGGCTTCGGTAGCGTCATTTTCTTCAGCGCGGCCTATAAATACAACGACACCGTTT
>JBMNVM010000147.1:0-4266 GCA_050946805.1 Acutalibacteraceae bacterium
ACTTTTTTTAAGTAAAAATCAAGACTTATTGGCATAAATAGTTATTTTTTACTGCCGATAAATAATAATGCCGTTTGCGGACATAATAATTTTGCAATTGGTGTCTTTTTATTGATTAATTGCTTTAAGCACTGTTAATCAAAGAATCCTTTTGCTGCTTTAAAAATATTTTAGTTTTCTGAAGATTTAAGCGGAAGAAAGGAGTTTGTTATGCGTAACAATTCTATGTCATTCATCAAAGGTATGGGTGCCGGCATGATTGCCGGAGCCGCGGCATTCGCAGTCGGAAAGATGATGGTTAAGGACAGCAAGAACATCAGCAAGGGTTCCACCAAGCTTTTAAAAGCGGTTGGAGAATTTGTTGACGGCGTCCAGACAATTTTCCATTAAAACAAAAACCATCCAAAAAGGGTGCTTTGAGCGTGTCGTTTTTTCGACACACTCTCGGACGGGATGCCGCTCGCCGAAAATCATAGATTTCCGGGACTGCACTCTATCCCCGACAATGCCACCCCTATGCTCTTGAAAACCGCATATATATGCAGTTTTCGCCTATAAAGCGTTTTTTCGCCGCGCATGTCGGCAAAAAACGAAACGCGGCAAAGCGCCGCTTTTATTTTCATATGATGAGTTTATTGACAAAACAAACCATCCCGAAAGGGATGGTTTGTTATTTATAAAGCCGGATCCTTTAGTACCCTTTCCGGAGGAACCTCCAAAAGGCTCGGGTCTTTTAAATATTTTCTCATTGTTCTAAAGGCCTGTGCAAAGTAGACGCCCGAACAGATGCGTTCATCCATTACAACGCCAAGCGGCAACGAGCGTTTGAAAACAATTTGATCTCCCTTGCGTACCGGAACCTCGCGAAGGTTGCCCATTGTAACCATAAGTCCGGTAGTGCCGAATTCATAACAATGGTGATAAATGTGGTTTGTCCTGATTGAGATAAGGTTGGATATGACCAGACTGTTGTGGAAGGGGGAAATATCAATCAGCTTCTTAGGCAGCAGCCCGTACTTATCCATAATTTTAAAGAGTTTTACCCCCACCGTCAAAATTCCCGGAACGCTGAGAAGTATTTTAATCATTTTTTCGGTGCCGTTGTTTTCCGGTGCGGTGCGGTTTGCTTCGATAAAATCATTGATTTTTTGGTTTACCTCGAAGACAGTATCGGTATTTTTGAAAAACATTTTAGCCATTGTGCCGTGTCCGCCGCCGCCTTCGGTCAGAACAACCATTGAAATGGCAAAATCGTTTCTGGCGTAAATTCTTTTGTTTACAACAAAACGGTTAAGCTCCGGAAACTCTGCCGCAGTTCTTAAATATGCCGCAATGATTATTGACATATGCGAGAGGGCAATTCCCTCTTTGCGTTTCTTTATTATGTATTCGTGCATTTCATCATACGGTGTATCAATGGTGATCATATTCATGGCATCGACACGCTTATCCATGATATGCGCCGCAACCGCATACATCGGGTCAATGTTTTTAAGTCGTTTTCCGTCAGCTCTCATAATATTCCCCTAACCGTTGTTATCCTTTAACAACAAAAAATATTAACTAATTTATTTTAGCACATAATTCGAGCGTTTACAACTTTTTTTTAATTATTCTGACAAAATCATCCCTTATATTTTTCAAGCTTACAGTCGGTGTAGTAATGGTTAAGAATTTCTTTATAAGTATACCCTTGCTTTGCCATATAATTGGCTCCGTTTTGGCTCATACCTACCCCGTGACCGTAACCGTAGCACTTAAATACATAGGTATTCCCGTCCTTTTCAAACTTGTAATTGGACGAGGGCAGGTCAAGCGCGCTTCTAAGACTGCTGCCCGAAACCTCTTTCCCAAAAACGCTGACACATGTAACAATGCCCGATTTACCCGAAACTCTGTTGTTTAAAAGGTCATCATCCGTAGCCTTAATATTTAATGCAGCACACAGCTTTGACTTTAATTCCGATTCTTGGAATGTTATGGTCGAAAGATAATTTGGTGCCAGCTTGTCACCATCACTCAATACCGGCTGAAGATAGGGCAGCTCCTTGCCCCATACCTCCTTTGCGGAATATGTTTTGCCAGAAGACACAGCATGATATACCGCTAATATCGGGGCGCTGTCGTATGACAGCACCAGATATTTTGTGCTGTCCACCGCGTCTTTTATTTTCTTTACATATTCGTCCGCCTTCTCACCCCAGCGCTCTTTCGCCTTTTCAAGGGAAATATAGCTTTGGTCAACCGTGTAATCGGTAGTAATGTCATACTCCTTATTCCGATTCTGCGCTTTTTTGTAACACGCATAGGTAAACGCGGCAACCGCCTGCGCCTTTAGAGCCTCCGTTTCATAAGCTGCCGGCATTTCGGCCGCCACCACTCCGAATATATAGTCCTCCGCTTTAAGCTCTATGACCTTATCGTTTTCCTTGTCATAGACCCTGAATACGACCTCGCCGTTTTTTTCGGTTTTCGGTTGTTTTTTGCTTACTGTCATAATTCGTCCTGTGTCCTTGGTATCCAGCTCTTCACCCAAAACGGCCAACGGCAGCAACATCATAACAGCCGAAATAAACAAAGCTAAAAAGACTATTTTTTTCATAACAGCACCCTTTTCAAACAGAAACTTCAGTTACTTTCTAATTTTGTTGACTTTTTAAATAAACGGTAATACAATAATTTATATGCAACAAAAAATAGTTTAATGTTCAGGAGTGTACCGAATGAAGCTTAGTAGAATAATGCTGTTTTTCTGGCTTGCATTGCCTTTTTGCGTAATCCTTCGGTTTTTGCAGCTTTACTTCACAATTGAAATTGAAACAGGTTTTTTTGACGTGAATTACGCAGGCTACGGCAAAGGTTTGCTTATTCTCATCTTTACGGTTTGCTTAGCGGCGGCTTTCTTTGCCTATCTTGCGCACAGCCGTCCCGAGCATCCGCCAAAAATTAATTTGCCGCTTTGCATTTCTTCGATTTTACTTTGCGGTGTATTACTGTATGAGGTAATATTTGAAAATCCCCCTGCCTCGGTCGCCTTTTGGCAGGCAGCGCTTCTTAAAATTACGGGTTTTAGCACGGCTCTTTATTTTCTGCTTTTCGGTATTTCCTATAAAGCGCGGTTCAAACTCCCGCCGTTGTTTTGTGTTTTCCCGGTTGTTTATCTTATCAGCAGAATAATTTGTGATTTCACCACCATATCAAAGCTGGCCTTTATTTCGGATAATATTATACTTATGGGTGCTTACAGCGTAACCTTATTGTTTATGCTTAATTTCGCCAAGCTTTACAATAATGTGGACAGTGAAAAGAATTTTAAAAAGCTTTTAAGCTGCGGTGTGGCTTCGATTATCTTATCCTTTACCGGTTCCATTCCGAATATAGTTTTTAATCTGGCTTCCGGCAGATATTTGCATACACCGCTATTGGCTGCCTTTTCCCTTTTATGTTTTGGGATTTTTATTCTATCGTTTATTCTATCGCATTTTTCAAAACAAAATTTAAATGACTGAAAAGCAACAAAAAAGCCCTTAATCCGAAAAGATTAAGGGCTTTAATTTTTATTGATTATTCGTTAACTTCAGTGTCTTGTTGGTAAGTCTTTGCAGCTTACTCATTAGCCTCGGCAGCAACCGTAACCTCGGCTTCGGTTACTTCAGAAGCAGCCTCGATTACCGCTTTTTCCGGTACTGCCGCTTCCTCCGGCTCCGGAACGGGAGCATTTTCTTCAGAAGCCTCGTAAACCGTTTCATCAGCGGCGTTTGTATTTTCTTCCTGCTTGCTCTCTATTAACGCGCGGATAGAAAGGCTTATACGCTTCTTGTCAAAATCAATAGCGATAATCTTTGCATCAACCTCTTGACCGATGCTAAGCTCATCCTGAGGCTTTTTAACATGTTTATCGGCAATCTGTGAAATGTGGATAAGACCGTCAATACCCGGAATTATACGTGCAAATGCGCCGTATGTAGTCATACTGACGATTTTTACCTTTACAACATCACCGACATTATAATTGTTCTTGAAAATAACCCACGGATTTTCATCCTCTTTTTTGTAGCCGAGGGAGATTTTCTTCTTGTCGCGGTCAATAGCTTTTACATAAACTTCAACCTTATCTCCGACAAGAACTACTTCAGACGGATTCTTTATTTTCTGCCATGAAAGCTCGGAAATATGAATCATTCCGTCAACCCCGCCGATATCAACAAAAGCTCCGTAATCTGTCAAAGATTTTACGGTGCCGACAAAACGGTCTCCAACCTCAAT
>JBMNVM010000148.1:0-4253 GCA_050946805.1 Acutalibacteraceae bacterium
ATGCTTGTTTCCACTATTCGGTCAACGGAGATGTGCTTGCAAACGGTCCTTATGTTTCACACGACGACGGCGAGCATTATGTGCTGTCGCGTGCGGGATTCAACGGAATTTGTGTTGGCGGAAGATACAACTGGAATCCCAATCACCCCAACATCATGGCTATCGGCAGTCAGGATTTTAACGGCGGATATACCCTTGATTACGGCAAGACATGGAAATATGTCAACTGGTCAAGATTGGGCTGGGGCGGATTTACCTACGGCTCGTATATGTTTAATGAAAATGACGGCTTTTGCTGTGTCTCGAAAACTTGGGAGCCGACAGGCGAAATTCGCGTGACACATGACGGCGGCAATACCATACTCGATACCGGCTGCATTATGAAAGAAACTGCAGTGGCTTGCGGTGTCCCCGGTCACGAGGACATTGCATTTATCGGCGAATGGAGAACGGCAGACCGCGGCTACACCTTTGAAAAAATGGACAATTGCAGCGCTGTTTTTACGTTTGATGAAAAAACAGGCAGACTTTACGGCAAATCGGGCAAGTCCGCGCTGGTTGTATCCGACGACCTTGGCGTTACGTGGAATATTATTTACGATTTTCCGGGTACGATATACGATATTGCAGTAAACAGCCGTGACGGTTACATACACGTTATTGCCGACAATTCAGGCATAAAGAGTGAGTATTATCGCGGAAGAACTGTCGATTGTCCGTCTTTTGAGAGCCGTGACTATGGCTCTGTTGAGGCAAGGTCGGTTTGTATAGATCCTGTCGAACCGTCGATAGTTTACATTTGCTGCTCCTGTCACAAATACGATATCGACAGTGTTATGCGCTCGATGGATGACGGCGAAACCTTTACCTGCCTAAACCGCCATCCCGGCGACGGCAGAAAAGGTCCGGCGGCAGGTATGTGCGCCGGACAAGGCCGTGTTAATCCTGTTACGCGTGAGCTGTTTGTGGCGGGCGGATGCAGAGGAATTTGGAAAATTTCCGCTCCGATTCGATGAAAGACGCATAATATTTTTTAACTCCGCTGCTTTTTTAAGACAAAGCAGCGGAGTTGCTATATGATAAAAAATATTATTTGCACCGAGTATAGTCAAGCCACTTGTGGTATGACTACTTGCCACCCTTGATAGGGTCTACGTACTCTTTTTTACTTAAACTGTCCTCGATTCGATCCTGCTTCCCCTGTTCCGGGATATATTTTTGAATTATTGCAGTATTTAGTCCTACGGTGCTAACATAATATCCTGTACTCCAGAAGTTTCGGTTTCCAAATTTGTATTTCAGATTTGCATGCCTTTCGAAAATCATTATGGCGCTCTTGCCTTTCAGGTATCCCATAAAATGTGATATACTTTACTTTGGCGGAACACTTACCGGCAGATGGATATGGTACGGTATCATGTAATCTTCTATTATTTCCACTCCCTTCCACTTGCACAGGCCTTTTATGATCTGCTGAATATCTGCTCTTATTTCTTTATATATTATTTTCCTCCGGTACTTTGGTGTAAAAACTAACAATATCATTTCAAATATTGCAGAGCCGGCACAACGATTTTACTCTTAAAGTAATATCATCTACCCGACGGGAAAATTTCATTGGGCCGCAATATATTAATTTTATTTTTTAGAAAATTTGACAAGAGATAACCTATATGATACTATGAATATATAATATATCGGAGGGTATGAAAAATGAAAAAATTAATATCCAGTGCATTGGCGCTTTGCTTGGTTTTTGCGCTTGTTTCCTGCGGTAAAAGCGGCACTTCCTCTCCTGAAACAAGCTCCGGTGATTCCGCCGAAAGCTTTGTCAAGCCTGAACAGTATGCATCCGTGCTGCTAATTACTATCAATCCTCAGTTTAGACTTTATCTGGATGAAAACGAAAAAGTTCTGGCTGTTGAAGCGGTAAACAAAGACGCAGAATCTATTAAAGACAGCATCTCTTTTGAAAATGAAAGTTTTGAAACCGTTATCGAAGCCATTGTAACTGAAGCAAACAAGAATGGCTTTGTTAAAGCAGACGCCACGATAAACTTCGAAATTATTGAAAGCAAGGAAACAGATAAAGCTCAATCTGATATTCTTTCCAAGGCTGAGAAAATAGCCAATGATACTGCCGTCGAGTTAAAAATCGAGATTAATATCAATATCAGCGAGATTAAAACGAACAATGATACAAGCTCGTCTGAAACAGAACCAATAGATAATCAGAGTTCTTCGAAACCCACTAATGATCAAGGCTCATCTGAGGCTAAACCAAACAACAATCAGGGTTCATCGGAACCTGCACACACGCACAGCTTTTCCACTGCAACCTGTACCGAGCCGAAAAAGTGCTCTTGCGGCGTCGTTGAAGGTTCGGCTCTCGGTCACGATTACAAAGACGGCATATGCACTCGCTGCAAAGCAAAAGATCCGAATTTCAAGCTGACTTCTGTTCTTCAAAAGCAAGGAAAATGGACACTGCAATACTTGCGTGAAAAGCAACTGTACTCGGTCAGTATAATCGTTTGTAAGCCCGGCGAGAACTCTGCCGGTGTGGGAATCGGAGTTTTGCTTAGTACTTTACCTCCCGAAATGCAAAACGATGTTGAGATTAAAAAATATTGCGAAACTTTTAACGGCGAAGACTATTATATCGGAATGGGCAACGGAGACAATATTAAAACCGTAACGGAAGAGAGCAACACCGTGACTCTTACTGATTCTTTGGGGAATAAACTTGTTCTTACCAGAACCGGTGAAAACACGCTGAAATGTGCTTCTGCTCCGGATAGTTTTGCCGACATTTCGGAAATACCCGTCGGGGCAGTGTTTACCTTTGTTGCTGAATGATATTATAAATAAAATAGAATCAATGTTTTGATTATAAAAGCCGATAGATTTCGCAACGAAATCTATCGGCTTTTACCGTTATTATGGCTTCGCGGATTACTCCAACATGGATTGTAGCGCCGATTTTTACGGAATAAAAAATCGGAATGAGCACACCTCGTTCTGCAAGGAACGAAGTTCATTGAAAAAGACAGGCTTCTATCGAAACCTGTCTTTTTCTGTATAATCGGTACAGAAAAGATATTCCCAGACTTTTGCAGGTGAATCTGAACTCTTACCTTATTTCTGTGAAATATTTGCCTTGGGGAGAAGTGAAATCCTTGCTGGCGCAAGGATGAAATCGACTGACGCCAATTAAATCCACTTTGTGGATGAAATCAAATCCGTCCTTATATCCCGCCGCAAGGCGGATTTCATCACGAAGTGATTTCATCCATCGAAGATGGATTTATCCCGTCCGGCGGACTGATTTAATTGAAAAAAGATGCCACCGCAAAATTCTGATGTGGATTTGAACCGACAGGAGCATCAGGAGCATATAGCTAATGAAATATCGCTGACGCGATATGAAATAATCCTTACGGATTATGAAATATTCGGCTAACGCCGAATGTGAAATAAAATTCGTTCCCTCATATGCCGCAGGCATATTTCATACGCGAAGCGTATTTCACATTACGAAGTAATATTTCACTCGTTCCGCAAGGAACGAATTTCATTGAAAAAGACGATTGCGAGAGCAATCGTCTTTTTCTGGTGCCGGTGGTGGGACTCGAACCCACACGGATGATTAGTCCAACGGATTTTGAGTCCGTCACGTCTGCCAATTCCATCACACCGGCAAATTTGGTCAACAAAAAGATAATAACACAAAAAGCGACGAAAATCAAGAAAAAATTTTCACTTAATATAAAAAGCCGCTCTGCACCATAAACCAAAAGTACAGAGCGGCCGTTTAATATCAATTTTTATCTGCGTAAAATGCTTCAACAGCTTTAAACATCATGTAGACATCCAGCTTTGACACGACCTCAAAAGGTGCATGCATAGACAACACAGGAACGCCGAGATCAACCACATCCACATTCAGCGAAGCAATATACATTGCTACCGTTCCGCCGCCGCCTAAATCGACCTTACCCAATTCTCCGGTCTGCCAAACAACCCCGGCTTTGGTCAAAAGTCCGCGAATCTTTCCGACAAACTCGGCAGATGCATCTGAGGTTCCGCTCTTGCCGCGCGATCCTGTATATTTAGTCAGAGACGGCCCGTAATTTATCTGAGCGGCATTGCGGCGCTCCAGTACATCGGCAAAGGTCGGATCCAACGCAACATTGACATCGGCCGACAAACATTCGCTGTTGGAAAGTGCCGCTTCGCCGTTTGCCCCCTGC
>JBMNVM010000149.1:0-4225 GCA_050946805.1 Acutalibacteraceae bacterium
CGCTAATTGCAATAACCGTTGCCGATTTAAGCTATGTTAAGTTTTTATCAAATAGTTATAAAAAAAGACCTGCTTAGAAATTCTAAACAGGTCTTTTCTGGTGGGAGCGGGTGGATTCGAACCACCGAAGCTGAAAGCAGCAGATTTACAGTCTGTCCCCTTTGGCCACTCGGGAACGCTCCCATATTTAATTTCAAGAAAAATGGAGCTGGTGGACGGACTTGAACCCCCGACCTGCTGATTACAAATCAGCTGCTCTACCAACTGAGCTACACCAGCATTTTTCAAGCGCCTAAATAATATACCACAAACACCACTTGTTGTCAAGCATTTTTTTGGATAAAAAGTGCCCCAAAACAGGCAAATTAAAGCAAACAGACCGTCACACAAAATAAGCGTAACGGTCATAACTCTTAACCGAAATTTAAGCCTTAGCTTTATTGTAACGGGTAACGATAGCAGACTTCTTTCTTGCAGCACTATTCTTATGAATAATGCCCTTTCCGGCTGCCATATCAATCTTCTTAACGGCAGCGTTTACTAATTCTGCCATATTGTCTGCCTTAGCGTCAATTGCGGCATTGGCCTTTTTGATAGCGGTTTTTAAAGCGGAACGGTAAGCCTTGTTGCGCTCGTAATTAGCCAAGCTTATGCGAACACGTTTTTTCGCAGATTTAATATTGGGCATTGTTACACCTCCAGACATTTTGTGTCGACCTTTGTCAGACACCATAACTCACGCAAAAATTATAATATCATATCCTTAAATAAAATGCAATACTTTTTTAAAAGTTTTTAGAATTTCGTGTTTTAGCACGCTCGCCGAAAATAAAAAACTTGCATAACGATACTTAAAGTTGTAAACCCGGCTCGTCCTTTTCCTAAAACTTCGCTTTGATGCTTCCATTCTTAATCAAGATTATTCAAGCACACCTGCTGTTTGCAGTTCTTTTACAAAACCGGAAACCGTTTCCCTGACGGTTTCTTCGGTTTCCTCCGGATAAAGCTTTGCCATTCTGGCTACAAGTTCATCCATTGATATTTCTTCTCTTAAAAAATTAAATATTTCCGCACCGGTATTATTCATCTTGATAAACCCATTGAATTTTTCAAGATCTTCGCCTACGGCAACCGCGACAATTTTATCGGCCACCTCATTGGTTACAAAATTATACTTTAGCTTCATTTTATTTGCTCCTTTGGAAGTATATTATATTTGGAATCAGAGTATACTCGTTAATTCTTTTAGATTCTTGAGCTCATATGTATACTTGTATTTACAACTGCAAATACCGTTATTTAACCAAGCCGTATCTATTTTGGCGTTAATACCGCCCAAAATATCCGCCGTCGGCGCATCGCCGATAAGTAGAATATGCTTAAGGTTGCTTTCCGGTATTCGGTTTATAATATAGTCAAAAAAAGCCTTGCAGGGTTTTCTGATATTCATTTCTTCCGAAATAAAAATACCGTTAAAATATTTTTCAATTTTGGCATCTTTTATCCGTTTGCGCTGAATATCGGAATAACCGTTGGCAGTGATATAGAGCTTGTAATGTTTTTTGACAAGATATTCAAGAAGCTTTATGGCGAAATCCTTCAAACTATGGCTTGCTATCATTCCTTCATAAAATTCATCAATCATTTGCGATGCATGGTCATTGATATTCATAATTTGAAGCATTCTGGCAAAACGACCGGAAATAATGGTTTTGGGATTTATGCTGCCTAACTTGAAAATCTGCCAATCATCAAGACTGTAATATTTCTCGAAAATGTCAAAATCAGGTGTTACTCCATGGGCATGCAAAACCTTTTCGATACAACGCTTTTCATCGCCGGTGTAATCGAATAAAGTATCGTCAAGATCGAAGAATAACGTTCTATACTCCCTACCCAATACAATTCTCCTCATATTTTGATGAAGATTCATAATAAACTGATACCCATTTCTTTGCATTTTGCTATTTCTTTTTCGGGCCAAATGGAAACCTGTACTTCTCCGATATGCGCTTTCTGAAGCAAAAACATACAAAGACGTGATTGCCCTATTCCGCCCCCTATTGTAAGTGGCAAGGCTCCGGACACCAGCATTTTGTGAAATTCGTACTGAAGCCTGTTTTCGGCATTTTCGGCTTTTAGCTGCTTTAAAAGGCTTTCGGGATCAACCCGTATTCCCATTGAGGATATCTCAAAAGCCGTATCAATAACACGGTTGTAAAGCAATATATCCCCGTTAAGGTTCCAGTCGTCATAATCGGGCGCTCGGCCGTCATGCTTCTGTCCGTTTTTAAGTCTTCCGCCTATTTGCATCAGAAAAACCGCACCGTACTTCTTTGCTATTTCATATTCCCTTTCTTTTGGAGTAAGCGTGGGATATTGTTCTTCAAGCTCGTATGTAGTAATAAAGCTTATATTTTCAGGCAGGTAATTTTCAATACACGGATACTTTTCGCACACCGCTTGGGCCGTTGCAAGCACCGCTTTGTAAATGTTTCTTACCGTCTCCTTTAGGTACTCAATATTCCTGTCCTTGGCCGTTATGACCTTTTCCCAGTCCCACTGGTCAACGTAAATCGAGTGAAGATTGTCACACTCCTCGTCCCGCCTTACGGCATTCATATCGGTATAAAGTCCGGTGTGAACCGGAAACTTGTATTTAAGCAGTGCCATTCTTTTCCACTTGGCAAGGCTGTGGACAATTTCCGCAATATCTCCCGTTTGCAGTATGTCAAAGGTTACAGGGCGTTCAACACCGTTTAAATCGTCATTTAGTCCGCTGCCCTGTTTTACAAAAAGAGGTGCCGATACACGTGAAAGATTAAGATTCTTGCAAAGCTCCGCCGCGAATTTTTCCTTGACAAGGGCTATTGCGTTTTGTGTATCGAATTCGTCCAGTAACGGCTTGTAAGCTGCCATTTTATTCACCTCGATTAATAAATACTGCCCACAGTACGAGGATACAGTATAACATCGCGTATATTCTGCATTCCGGTAACGTAAAGTATCATTCGCTCAAGCCCCAATCCGAAGCCGCTGTGCGGAACTGTTCCGAAACGGCGCAGGGCAATGTAATGCTCGTATTCTTCCAAAGTCATGTTTCTGCTCTTCATGGCCTCAAGCAGCTTTTCAAGGTCGGCCTCTCGCTCGCTGCAGCCGATTATTTCACCGACACCGGGAACCAAAAGATCGGTTGCGGCAACCGTTTTGCCGTCAGGATTCTGCTTCATATAAAAGGACTTGATTTCCTTCGGATAATCGGTTAAGAAAACCGGCTTTTTGCAAATAACCTCGGAAATATATTTCTCATGCTCGGTCATAAGGTCGCAGCCCCACTCAACCGGATATTTGAATTCAACATCGGCTTTTTTGAGGATTTCAATAGCCTCGGTGTAGGTCATGACCGCGAAGTCGTTTTCCACAACGCTTGTCAGCTTTTCAATAAGACCCTTTTCGTAGTGTTGTGAAAAGAATTTCATTTCCTCAGGACATTCTTCAAGCACAGTTCTGATTATATGCTTAATAAGGTCTTCCGCAATTTCCATAATGTCCGGCAGCTCGGCAAAGGCAACCTCCGGCTCTACATGCCAGAACTCGGCAACGTGGCGGGGAGTATTGCTCTTTTCTGCGCGGAATGAGGGGCCGAAGGTGTAAATTTTACCAAACGCCATAGCGGCAACCTCACCCTCAAGCTGACCCGAAACGCTAAGGGAAGCTTTTCTTCCGAAGAAGTCGTCCGCATTGTATTCCTCTTCGCTTTTATATTTATCGCTGTATCCGATTGTGGTTACCTTAAACATCTCGCCAGCGCCTTCGCAGTCGCTCGCGGTAATGATTGGGGTGTGCACATACATAAAATGCCGCTCTTTGAAAAATTCATGAATAGCCTGTGATACAACCGAACGAACACGGAAAACGGCATTAAATGTGTTGGTTCTAACCCTTAAATGGGGAATTGTGCGTAAATACTCGAGGGTATGCCGCTTTTTCTGCAGCGGATATTCGGGTGGGCAGGTTCCAAGAACCGTTATCTCTTGGGCGTTGATTTCCACCGAATCGCCGGCCACAGCCGCCTTTACAAGGGTTCCCACAACCTTAAGCGCGCTTCCGAGCTTCATATATTCCGTAATATCAGTAATTACTGATTTATCTATAACTATTTGAAGATGCTTCAAGGTGGTACCGTCATTAAGCTCAACGAAGGCCATATTCTTTGAATCTCTGG
>JBMNVM010000150.1:0-4217 GCA_050946805.1 Acutalibacteraceae bacterium
TTTCTTTGGCGTTTGTTTCCAAGCAGGTGTTGGATGTTGCCACAAATCACTCAAACGGCAATTTTTATTTTTACAGTTTGATGCTTTTTGCAATTATTATACCGCAGATACTGCTAAACAGTGTAAAAACGATTCTGATTGCTGTGGCTAACGGCAAACTGATAATTTCATTTAGAAATCACCTTTTTTCATACGTCGTGCGAAAAAAATATACAGAAATTGCTAAGCATCATTCGGGCGACCTGCTTAATCGCTTTACTTCGGATACGGATATTGTAGTTACGAATACAGTCAGCCTTTTGCCGTCTGTTGCCTCAATGGTTGCACAGATTGTGGGCGGCGTTTTAGCGCTTATCCTCCTTGACAAAAGAATTGCCATAATAGTTTTTGTGTTCGGGATTACGGTACCTGCTTTTGGTAGGCTTATTAACCGCAAATATATTAAGCTACATAAGGACTGCCAGGAAACCGAGGGTAAATCACGCTCTTTTATGCAGGAATGCTTTGAAAATATTGTTATTATCAAATCCTTCATAAGTGAAGCACCTATTACGAAAAAGCTTAATCAGTTGATGTATAAAAATTATAAAATAAAAATCAAAAGAAGCATCATTTCCCTTGTTACTCACATGGGGCTTTACGCTTTTTTCACACTTGGATATTTTTCCGTTTTAATCTGGGGAGCGGGGCAGATTTCAAAAGGAGTTATAACATATGGTACGCTTATGGCATTTTTGCAGGTGGTAGGCCAACTGCGCGCTCCAATGCAGAATATTTCCGGAATACTTCCACAATATTATTCGGCAATCGCCTCGGCAGAGCGTCTTATGGAAATCGAGCAGGGTGATAAGGACCTCCCGCCGGCCGAAGACGAAAGTTTAAACAATTTAAAGCAACGGTTTTCGTATATAGAGTTTGATAATGTAACCTTTGCATATGATGATGAGCCGGTTTTGAATGACTGCTCCTTTGTTGCCAAAAGAGGGAAAATTACGGCAATAACAGGCGAATCGGGCAGCGGTAAAAGCACCGTGCTAAAAATTATTCTGGGACTATATGAACCGCAGTCCGGCAGGGTTACAATAGACGGTGAAACCCTGCTTAACACCTCACACAGGGGCTTGTTTGCCTATGTTCCGCAGGGAAATTTGCTGCTTTCGGGTACCATTCGCGAGAATATTACCCTTTGTGATGACAGTATAAGCAATGAAGAGGTTATGCGGGCGGCAAAGACGGCGGAAATATATGATCTTATAAACAGCATGCCCGAAGGGCTTGACACGCTTCTTGCCGAACGTGGAGCAGGTTTGTCCGAGGGTCAGATACAGCGAATTTCGATAGCAAGGGCGCTTCTTACAAACGCCCCTGTACTTTTGCTGGACGAGGCTACTTCGGCTTTGGATGAGGCCACCGAAACGAAGGTGCTTTCTAATATTCGCTCCTTCAGCGATAAAACAGTGCTTTTTGTCACCCACAGAAACACAAGCCTTAAGGTATGCGATAAAATAATTCATATTGAAAATAAAAAATTCAATGTTCTAAAAGAGTAGTTCTTAAAATATTTTAGGATGTTGGAATTTGGTAAAAAATATACGAAGGTAAAAATAGGTGATTTTTATGCGCTTTTATGAGAATCCGCAAATTACAAGCGAAAACCGCGAAAAACCGAGAAGCTACTATATACCAAGCGGAGTTTCCGAGTACCGCCTTTTAAACGGGGAATGGAATTTTGCCTATTTTGAGCGGGATATCGATGTTCCAAAGAAAATTGACAAGTGGGACAAAATAACCGTTCCGTCCTGCTGGCAGCTAAAAGGATACGGCAATCCCAACTACACCAATATCAATTACCCCCATCCATGCGATCAGCCCTATGTTCCGGATGACAACCCGTGCGGGGTGTACAACAGGGAATTTAATATAGAAAAAAAGTGGGGCAGGGTATATTTTGTTTTCGAAGGTGTTGCCACCTGTGCCGTTCTTTACATAAATGATACTTATGTCGGCTTTACGCAGGGAAGCCACCTGCAGGCGGAGTTTGACATTACCGACTATGTAGACGAAGGCTCCAACACTGTTACCGTAAAGGTTTATAAATGGTGCTGCGGAAGCTATCTTGAGGATCAGGATGCTTTCCGCTTTAATGGCATTTTTAGGGATGTTTACATTTTGCAAAGACCGCAAAATCATATCAAGGATGTGGAAATAATCCCTAATGACCACCGGTTTGAAATAAAAATCGACGGCAGAGCCAATGTCCGCATTTTTGATAAGGATAAATTGCTTTGCAGCGAAAGTTTTTCCGAAAACTTTACATACGCGCCGGAAAATCCGGTGCTTTGGAATGCCGAAAAGCCGTATCTTTATAAAATCGAACTTGAGCGGGACGGTGAAATCATCACATTTTATCAGGGACTTCGCAAAGTTGAAATCTCTGAAAAGTATGAGCTTTTGATAAACGGCGTGTCGGTAAAGCTTCACGGGGTCAATCACCACGATACAAGCAAATATAACGGCTGGTGCCAGACCGATGAGGAACTGCGTCGGGATCTTGAGCTTATGAAGGAGCTTAATATCAACTGTGTAAGAACATCACATTATCCGCCGACACCCAAATTTATACAGATGTGTGATGAAATAGGACTTTACGTTGTCTGCGAAACCGATATTGAAACCCACGGCTTTATACGCCGCTATCCGAATATAAAATACTATTATGACGTGGAATCAAACGAATGGCCGGCAACGCTGCCCGAATGGAAAAAAGAGCATTTGGAACGTATGCAACGAATGGTCGAAACCTTTAAAAACAATATATCGGTTATCATGTGGTCGACAGGCAACGAAAGCGGTCACGGCTGCAATCACGTTTATATGATAGAGTGGACAAGGCAGCGCGACAATACAAGGCTTATTCACTGCGAGGACGCTTCCCGTAAAGGGGAGTTCCGCAATGCCGATGTCTTTTCATGGATGTACCCGGGATATGAAAATCTTGAAAAGGCGGCAAAACGTGACGATATAAATATGCCGATATTCCTTTGCGAGTATTCCCACGCAATGGGCAACGGCCCCGGTGATGTTTATCAATACAATGAATTGTTTGATAAATATCCGAAACTTATCGGCGGATGCATCTGGGAATGGGCTGACCATGTTGTAACGGTGGACGGCGTTGAAATGTACGGCGGCGATTTTGAAGGTGAAATCACGCATGACGGCAATTTCTGCTGTGACGGCCTTGTATTTGCCGACCGCAGCTTCAAGGCGGGAACACTCGAGGCAAAGGCCGCGTATCAGCCGATAAAAACCGAGCTTGAGGGCAATACACTTAAAATATATAACCGCTTGGACTTTACAAATCTTAGCGAATATGAGTTTGCGTATAATATCGAGGCAGACGGAAATGTTTCTGTGAGCAAAACTTTCTCCCTCTCTCTCGAGCCGCATATGTGGACATCAGTAGAGATAGATTATACGGAGACCGAGTGTAGATATGGTGTGTTTTTAAATACATATCTGTCCAAAAACGGAAAAATTTATGCATCAACACAGCATGAGCTGCCTTCAAAAATTATTGCCTCGACTAAGACCGACGAGAAAGCCGAACTTTCCGAGGATGAACTTAATATTTATGCAAAGGGTGAGCGCTTTAGCTACACGTTTTCCAAACATTACGGTTTCTTTACAAGCATAGTGGTTGACGGGCAGGAGCAGCTTGACGGCAGAACGGTTCTGTCGGCAATGCGCGCGCCTACCGATAACGAACGAAATGTTGAAGTTTATTGGATGAACAAAAGCATCTGGCAGGGGGAAAACCTTGACTGTTCATTCAGCAAGGTCTATGCTTGCAAAATTGAAGACGGTGTAATAATTGTCGACGGTTCGCTTGCCGGAGTTTCAAGACTGCCTTTTTTGAAGTATAGACTTTGTGTTGCTATTTTCCTTGACGGCAGGATAGATGTAAGCCTTTCGGCAAATGTCCGCAAGGATGCTATCTGGCTGCCGCGATTCGGGTATGAATTTTCGCTGTCGGGCGAAATAAAGGATTTTACATACTTCGGACGAGGACCGGTTGAAAACTATTGCGATATGAAGCACTGTGCGCCTGTGGGTCTTTACAAGAGCAATTCGGATAACGAATATGTCAAATATGTACGTCCGCAAGAGCATGGCAACCATGAAGAAACCAAAATGTTGAAAATCGGAAAGCTGAC
>JBMNVM010000151.1:0-4183 GCA_050946805.1 Acutalibacteraceae bacterium
AAAAGGGCTGCAACCTTTAACATATCCAGAAGGGATGAGTTGGTGCAGGAGCCAATGCAGACCTGATCAACCTTTGTACCTTTGAGTGACTCTACCGTTACAATGTTGTCGGGGCTGTGGGGGCAGGCAATCAGCGGTTTTAGGGTAGACAGGTCAATTTCAATCACCTTGTCATAAACCGCGTCGTGATCGCTTTTAAGCTCTACATAATCCTCGCCACGTCCCTGTGCTTCAAGAAAAGCCTTTGTTACCTCGTCCGAGGGGAATATGGATGTAGTGGCGCCAAGCTCGGTACCCATATTTGTAATTGTGGCGCGCTCAGGCACAGAAAGGTATTTTATACCCTCGCCGCCCCATTCAATAATGGCACCCACGCCGCCTTTTACCGATAAAATGCGCAGGATTTCAAGGCTTATATCCTTGGCGGTTACAAAAGGACGAAGCCTTCCTTTAAGGTTTACCTTGTACATTTTGGGCATTGTTATGTAATAAGCTCCGCCGCCCATGGCAACAGCAACGTCAAGGCCGCCGGCACCCATGGCAAGCATTCCGATGCCTCCGCCGGTAGGTGTATGACTGTCGGAACCTATAAGCGTTTTTCCGGGCTTGCCGAAACGTTCAAGATGTACCTGATGACAAATACCGTTGCCGGGGCGTGAGAAATAAATTCCGTATTTTTTGGCTACCGACTGGATATACCTGTGGTCGTCGGCATTCTCGAATCCCGATTGCAGGGTGTTATGGTCGATATATGCGACACTCCGCTCGGTCTTTACCCTGTCAAGTCCCATTGTCTCAAATTCAAGATATGCCATTGTGCCGGTTGCGTCCTGTGTGAGTGTCTGGTCGATTTTAAGCGCAACCTCGCTGCCAACCGTCATATCTCCGCTTAACAAATGCGATTTAATTATTTTTTGTGCAATCGTGTAACCCATTTCGACTAATCCTCCCCAATCATATGCCGATAGGCGTTTTGAACATGAATTTTTGCGGCTTTAAAGGCAAGTTCGGCATCTGCCGCCGCGATAGCCTCGTAAATATCGCGGTGTTCCTTTACCGAAGCCTCCGCGCGGCTTTTGTTTTGTATGGAAGCCTTGCGGTATTTTTGAATTTTTTTATGCAGCGGGATTAGCGTATCGTAAAAAACGGTGCTTCCCGTAAGTTTATAAAGTATGCTGTGAAACTGGTTATCCATATGCTTGATGTGTTCCGCATCACGCTTGTTTAGGTAAAATTCCTGAAGCTCCAAAGCCTCTTTAAGTTCGGCAAGCTGCTCATTCGTGCGGTTGGCGGCGGCAAGTTTGGCCGCCATGCACTCAAGATTTTCCCTTATTAAGAATATATCGGCAAGGTCCTTTTCGGTAATTCCTATAACCACCGAACCCTTCCCCGTTTCTTCAATCAAGTGCTCCTGCAAAAGCCTTCGCAGCGCTTCCCTTATAGGGGTGCGGCTGACGCCGAGTTCGGCGCTTAGCTTGCTTTCGGTTATAATTTCGCCTTTGGCATATTTGCCAGACAATATATCGGTTTCAAGATGCTCGAAAACCTGATCCGCCAAAGATACCGTCTTGTGTTCCAACATAATTTCACTCCCTAAAACCGTCCGCCGGACAGTTCGGTTATTTTATGTTCCAGCTCGCTGTTAGAAAGGACAGTCTGCCTTCCGTCCTCATATTCCTTGTCGATCCACTCTTTAAGTTTTACAACCAACGGATCCCTTTTGTCTATTCTGTTTTCGCCCTTTAAGTTGTAGTTAGTGTTTATCCAGTAGGCAATTCCGGCAAGTCCGCTGGTTTTGCTGACCTGAACCGAAGCAGGGCGACCGAGAATTTTCTCGGTATCGAAAATATTGTAGATTTCCTCGTCCTTTAAAAGTCCGTCGGCATGTATTCCCGCGCGGGTAACATTGAAGTTCCTGCCCACAAATGGTGTCATCGGCGGAATTTCATATCCCATTTCGTTTTTAAAGTATTCGGCAATTTCGGTAATAACCGTCGGGTCCATACCGTCCAGCGAACCGCGAAGCGAAGCGTATTCCATAACCATCGCTTCAAGCGGCACGTTGCCGGTTCTCTCACCTATTCCAAGCAGAGAACAGTTGACTGCGCAGGCGCCGTAAAGCCATGCGGTGGCGGCGTTTGCGACCGCCTTGTAAAAATCGTTATGACCGTGCCATTCAAGCATTTCGGACGGAACATCAGAGTAATGCTGAAGTCCGTAAATAATTCCCGGAACGCTTCGCGGAAGCGCAACCTCGCTATAGGGCACGCCGTAACCCATGGTGTCGCAGGCGCGGATTCTTACCGGAATGCCCGCATCCTTGGACATTTTCATCAGTTCATTTACAAAGGGTACCACAAAGCCGTAAAAATCTGCCCTTGTTATATCCTCAAGATGGCACCTCGGCATAACGCCGGCTTCGAAAGCCTCGGCCACCGCGGCAAGGTAATCGTTCATGGCTTCTTTTCTGGTCTTTTTAAGTTTTTTGAAAATATGGTAATCGCTGCAGGACACCAGTATTCCCGTCTCACGCACCCCTAAATCGCGCACCAGCTTGAAGTCCTCCTTGCTGGCGCGAATCCAGGTTGTGATTTCGGGAAATTTAAGTCCCAGCGCCTGACACTGCTCTAAAGCTTCCCTGTCCTTCTTGCTGTAAACAAAAAATTCGGTTTGGCGGATAATTCCGTAAGGACCGCCGAGTTTGGACATCAGTTTATAAAGGTCAACTATCTGCTTTACAGTATAAGGCTCCACCGACTGCTGACCGTCACGCAAAGAAGTGTCGGTAATCCAGATTTCCTTTGGCATACCCATCGGAACACGGCGGTGGTTGAAAGCAACCTTTGGAATTTCGGTGTAAGGGTAAAAGTCGCGGTATAAATTAGGTTCCTCAACATCCTGTAAAGAGTAGCGGTATGTATCCTGTTCTAAAAGGTTTGTTTTTGTGGAAAGCTCAATCATAACATCACTCCTTGCATATATGTATACAATTATACGTATATGCAAGGATATTGTCAAGAAAAAAGTATAAAAAAATGGCACAAACCTTATAATTTGTGCCATTTCTTTAGTGTTGGCATTTACCTATTTTCCCGGGCAGCTTCCCGCCAAGTATCTTCGGCGCTAGTGAGCTTAACTTCCGTGTTCGGAATGGGAACGGGTGGACCCTCACCGCAATCAACACCAACTATATATCGCTTCACGCGACTTTGATATATTACCACAAAGTTTTTTAATTGTCAAGACCTTTTTTAAAATTTTTATTGACGGTTTTGGTTTTAAACTATAAAATATTCTATCGTAGGTGATTCTAATGAACGGTAACGCAAAATGGTATAAAAAGGGACTTCGGGACGGACTGCCGATAGCGCTCGGCTACTTTGCCGTTTCGTTTACCCTTGGGATTATGGCAAAAAAATCGGGTCTTACCGCCTTTCAGGCCATGCTTGCGGCAGCGCTTACCAATGCCTCTGCCGGCGGGTATGCCGGCTTTGCGCTGATAGCCCAAGGCGCCTCTTATCTTGAAATGGCGGTAACGCAGCTTATTGTTAATGCGCGGTACTTTCTTATGTCCTGCGCTTTAAGCCAGAAATTTTCGCTCTCAACCCCGCTTTTACACAGAAGTCTTGTGGCGTTTAACATTACCGACGAGGTTTTCGGAATTTCGGTCGCGTCAGACGGTTATTTGAACCCCTTTTACAATTACGGCGCCATGAGTGTTACCATACCCGGATGGGCGCTTGGCACATTTTCCGGCGTTGTTATGGGTAATGTCCTACCCACCCGGCTTTTCAGCGCCCTAAGCGTGGGGCTTTACGGAATGTTTCTTGCTATTATCGTGCCGCCCTGCCGCAAAAGCCGCATAATCGCGGCCGCAGTTATGGTTTCTTGGGGTTTAAGCTATGCTTTTTATAAGCTGCCGGTATTATGCAAAATCTCGACCGGGATAAAGGTAATAATTTTAACCCTTGCAATTTCCTTTATCTTTGCAATCCTTTTCCCCGTAAACTCTAAGGAGGATGAAAATGCCGCATAACACATACATATATATAGCCGTTATGACCTTGGTTACTTATCTTGTCCGGGTGCTTCCCCTTACATTGATACGAAAGAAAATTACCAATACAACCCTTCGTTCTTTTCTTTTTTATGTGCCGTATGTTACATTGGCAGTGATGACCTT
>JBMNVM010000152.1:0-4098 GCA_050946805.1 Acutalibacteraceae bacterium
AGCCTATTGGATGAATGTTATGATAGCACAAACAGTTTACAGAACGGGTACTTCCGCTATATTCAATCTATTGCGTGGCGGCACAAGAGCACTAATTAATTTATTGTGGTAGAAGGAGATGAGTAAAATGACCGAAGCAGATTTAATGAGAAAAGAAGGGCAACTTTTTACGGAAAAGCAATATAGAAAATGCTTTAGTTTAATTGTGATTTCGTTAGTTGTTTCGGGACTCATTACCTTGACTGGAGCAATAATTGCAATAGCAACAACGGTTGCGAATATTGTTATCGTTGGAATTGTTATTGGTGCAATTGGCTTTACAATGTTGATGATTTGCTTGGTATTTGTTTTCAGATATTCAGCAAAAATACAACTTTATCGACATTACAAGAAACATCCCGAAGATTTTGAAAAAGAAATTGAACAAAAAAATTAAAACAAAGTAGCGAGACAAAACAATAATTGACAATGGGCGGCGATTCGGAAACGGGTCGCCGCTTTTTTGCAATCTCGAAAAAAGCGTAACGTTTTTTCTGAAAATTTTTTAGAATTTTTTTGGGCTACTTAGAAATAAATTTCGTCATTTAATCGTCATTTCAAAAGAAAAAGCAAGTTATTAAATAATACAATGCAGTCAAATCTCTTGCAATGAGGGGTGAAAATTTGATATAGTTAGAGGGACATTTCTCTCTATTGGGGGTGAAAGCATATGCGAGGTAAAGGCTACGGTTGGGTAGACTTTGAGGACGATAGCGGCTATGTTGAAAGCCGGAAGCTGTCAAGCAAGCAGCGCGAGGAAGTTTTGGCAAACTACATACGCCGCCGGAGCGGGCGGCGGTTTACCGTTTTCGCTATTGCAAAGCTGTTGGGTGTAAGCGACAGGACAATCCAAAAGCATTTAACCGACTTGGAAAAGAAAGGCTGGATCAAGCGCGTCCCCTGCTTTAATGAAGTGGGGCGACAGAACGGTAATGAGATTATTTACACCGGTCCGAAAGACCGGCTGACCGGCAAGGAATTGACGATTGAAAAGCTTTACGATCCGGAGAATAAAGCCGGATTAAAAGACGAGAGCAATTATTGGGGCGATTAGCTTTTGGTAAGATAATTTAATACTTTGGGGTGAAGTATTAGACGGCGGTTTAATACTTTTTTTGTACCCTTCGGGGTGAAAATTTGTTGCATCATAAAGAGGCAATTTATAGGGTGAAATGGAATGGGCATAAGGGCGAGACTCACTTGCGGTTATTCCCGCAATCTCGTCTCGCAGGACTGCTGATGAAATGGGAAACTCATTTGCAGTCTCGCCGCTCCGACATGTGTCTTTGGCAGTTAAAATGCCAAACCAAAACATAAAAAATTTGCCTTGTAAGGCGCGTAACTACTGTCCTGATACTTTTGTCGGGACGGCATTTTTACGAGCCTTACAGACAAAGAAATTGTATTTTCACCCTATGAATCGAGGGGTGAAAACGCATGCCGCCAAAGAGCGGAAAGGAGTAAGAAAATTGGACATTACACTAAAAGAACAACTATTATTACGGGCGATTTTCGGTAGCGACACACAATATATCGTAAAGCGTATTTACAAAGGGACGCGCAGTATGGCAGAAGCCCTTACTAAAATAATCGCAAGAGAAGCAAGCGAATATGAAATTTAATGTATTTTTAACAAACAAATTTTCAGTCGGCACGGCATTACACTTGATGACATGCGAAAAAAATAGTATAATGATAATGTCAATTTATTGTTTTGTTCGCTGTACCGAAAGGAGGTAGAAATGCAATTACAGCAACAAAACAGAACGACAGCCCTTTATTGCAGATTGTCAAGAGACGATGATTTTCAGGGCGACAGCGCAAGCATACAGACACAGAAAGCTATGTTATCCCAATACGCCGCGCAACAGGGGTTTTATGGAACGGCGTACTACGTGGACGACGGCTATTCGGGAACGACGTTCGAGCGGCCGGATTTTCAAAGGCTTTTAAGCGACATCGAGGACGGAAAAATTGGAACGGTAATTACCAAAGACCTTTCAAGGCTTGGGCGCGATTATCTCAAAACCGGCTTTTATGTAGAATGTTTTTTCCCGGAAAATAGCGTCAGGTACATAGCGGTCAACGACGGAGTGGACACGGCAAAAGGCGACAATGAGTTTGCGCCGTTCCGCAACATTATGAACGAATGGTATGCCCGCGACATCAGCAAGAAAATTAAATTGGCTTACAAGACAAAAGCATTGAAGGGCGAATTCACAGCTTCGTATGCGCCGTACGGTTACAAGAAAGACCCGAACGACAAGCATAGACTTATTGTCGATGAGGAAACAGCCCCTATTGTAAAAAGGATATTCGAGCTTGCGGCACAAGGCTTGACGATTTACAGGATTTGTACGATTCTGAAAGCGGACAAGATAATGAAACCGTGGGCAAGGCAAATGGCAACGGGAAAATATGTTACCGAGCTTTACACAAAGTATCCTTACGATTGGGCGGGACAGACGATAGTACAAATGCTTCGCAATCAGGAATATTTGGGACACATGGTCGCAAACAAGCATACCACAAAATCATTTAAGAGCAAGAAACTTGTAGCCCTGCCGCCGGAGGAATGGGTTGTCGTCAAGAATACGCACGAGCCGATTATTGATGAAGAAACGTTTGCGATAGCGCAAAAGGTCGTGCCGATCAGACGGCGGATTAGCAAACTCGGAACGCCCCAAATCTTTGTGGGATTGCTGCGGTGTCCCGACTGCGGAAAGACGTTTTCGTACGCTCAAAAGATTAGCAAAGGCAGTTACGCTTGCAGTACATACAGACGTTACGGCAAGGAATACTGCTCAATGCACTACATTTCATACGCGGATTTATACAGCGTGGTTTTGGAGGACATTAGGAAGCAAGCGCAGACGGCAAAACTTGAACCAGGTAAATTATTGGAGCAACTGACAAGGGCAAACGAACTTAAAAACCGGCAAAGCGTAACTCAATTCCAAAAGGAAATTACAAAAACTGAAAGACGGATTGAGGAATTGGACGGCATCATTAAGCGGCTTTACGAGGACAATTTATCCGGCAAGCTGACGGACGAACGGTTTTTAATCCTTTCCAAAGGTTACGAAACCGAACAAAGGACACTCAAGGCGGATGTAGAAAGGCTCAAGCAGGAGCTGACCGCTTTTGCTGACAAGAAGGTTAATTCGGAAAGGTTTGCGGAAATCGTCAAGAAATATAGCGACATTAAAGAACTAAACACCGCCATTCTCAACGAACTAATTGACAAAATCGTCATTCACGAAGCCCGATACCCGGACGACGGCAAAAAGTATCACGGCTGCCGCGAAACCCGCCGCCATCGCACCCAACAAATCGACATCTACTATAATTTTGTCGGCACACTCTAATCCCTAAATCCCCGTAGGTCTCTCAGACAATATGACCCCAGTCATGTTTGCCGATCCTAGTGGATGCTTCGCAATATCAACATTTTTAATAAGTTTGGCTGTAGGTTGGGCTGTAACTACAATTGCTTCTAATCTTTTTGGTGCACATTTAGTAGGTGGTATCTCATCTACAGTTGGTGGTGTTCAAACGATTGGAGTTGGAATATCGTTATTAGCATTTGGACCAGTTGGCTGGGTGCTAGGTGGAATTGCGATAACTTCTGGAGCACTAAGTATTGCGTTTGGGACAGCGGAACTTCAACAGCATTTTACTGGAAATAACTGGATGAAAGATGCTGGAATGAGTAATGGATGGTATAATGGTTTGATGATAGGAAACGCCATTGTAGGTGCTGCTGTTAGCATAGGTGGCGTCAAATATATGAATTCAATGCATGGACAAAGAGCCTATGCATACCAAAATATCGGCAAATATAAATATACTAAAACTGTAATGAATCATTCGGGAGAACGTCCATATCTTTATGATATCTCAAAGCAGAGAATGGTAATTAAAAATGGAACTATGACCTTTGATACTAAAATGAGCCCTAGTTCGATATTTGCAGGAGGTAGAAATTATAACTTTGCCTATGGTGATTGGAGTTTGACAGTTAGTAATACATATAGAACAATTTATCATTTTCTATAT
>JBMNVM010000153.1:0-4096 GCA_050946805.1 Acutalibacteraceae bacterium
AGCGGCGACCCTCAAAGCTACCAAACTGAGCCACATCTCGATATTAATTAAGTTTTTCTGTTGTTTTGCATTTCGGGGTATCAATCTCCCCGCGCTGCTACGCAGCTACTCTTGCGGTGCCCGGAAAAATTTTCGTCTTGGAGCGACGAATTTTTCCGACCGCGGCGCCTTTTCGTGCCGCCTTCATCTGCCACCGGCAGCGGCGACCCTCAAAGCTACCAAACCAAGTTAAATATAAAAATGAAAGGTGATAGTTGCCGGGAATTAAAAAATTAACTCCCCGCAACATTATATTATTATATACACCGCTTTATTGATTGTCAAGACTTAATTTATTATCAAAATAAAAGATGGTTTCTCCCTAAGAGAAGAAACCACCTAATAAAATTATCTTTGAACTCTTCCGGAAGCGTCTCCGCCGGCGAGCTTTTCCACCTCGGCTACGGTTACGCGGTTGTAGTCGCCCTCAACAGAGTGCTTAAGTGCTGATGCGGCAACCGCAAACTCAATGGCCTCCTGCGGAGCCTTGCCGGTAAGCAGTGCGTAAATCAATCCGCCGCCGAAGGAGTCGCCGCCGCCGACACGGTCAACTATTCTTAAGTGATAGGTCTTTGAGAAGTAGTAATCCTTGCCATCATAAAGCATTCCCGCCCAGTCATTGTCGCTTGCGGAAAGGGAGGTGCGCAGTGTAATGGCAACCTTTTCAAATCCGAACATGTCGGCCAACTGCTTGGCAACGCTCTTGTAGCCTTCGTGATCCAGCTTGCCTCCGTAAATATCGGTGTTCGCGGCCTCAATTCCGAATACGTCCTTAGCGTCCTCTTCATTGGAAATGCAAACGTCAACATACTTGCAAAGCTCGGTCATTGCTTCTCTGGCCTGCTGCCTTGTCCAAAGCTTTCCTCTGTAGTTAAGGTCGCAGGAAATCTTAACGCCCTTTGATTTCGCCGCAATGCAAGCCTGCTTGCAAATCTCAACAAGGTTAGGTCCAAGGGCTGGAGTAATGCCGGTAAAGTGGAACCAGTCAGCGCCCTCAAAAATATTGTCCCAGTCAAAATCGGAAGGGTCAGCCATCTGAATGGCTGAATAAGCGCGGTCGTAAATGCAGACCGAACCTCTCTGTGAGGCGCCCTTTTCAAGGAAATAGATACCTACTCTGTCCCCTCCGCGAACGATTTTGCTGGTATCAACTCCGAAATAGCGGAGTGAGTTAACGGCAGCCTGACCGATTGCGTGCTTCGGAAGCTTCGTAACATAAACACTGTCAAGACCGTAGTTTGCAAGGCTTACCGCAACGTTGGCCTCGCCGCCGCCAAATGTAGCCTGCATTTGATCGTTCTGGAAGAATCTGTAATATCCGTTGGGGGCTAAACGGAGCATTATTTCGCCGAATGTGACAACTCTCATTTCTTTATCTCCTTTACAAGTTCTACTGCTTCTTTGGTGAGTCTGGTTATCTCCTCAAATTCGCCGTTTGCAATCTTGTCAGCCGGTACCATCCAGCTGCCGCCGCAGGCGAATACCGCTTTGCAGTTAAGATAATCGGCAATATTTTTGGTGTTTATTCCGCCTGTGGGCATAAATTTAACCTTTGTGTAGGGAGCAGCCAAGGCTTTTATCATGTTTACACCGCCGGCCGCTTCGGCAGGGAAGAATTTTAAATAGGTAAGTCCTAAATCAAGACCGCATTCAACCTCACTCGGAGTGCAGACACCGGGGATAACCGGATAGCCTTTCTCCAAACAATGCTTTACAACCTTGGGGTTAAGTCCCGGGCTTACAATGCAGGAAGCACCGGCCTTTATCGCCTTGTCGGCCTGCTCGGTCGTAAGAACCGTACCGGCAACGATAAGGAAATCAGGGTAGTTTTGCGCAATCAGTTTGATTGCTTCCTCCGCAGCTTCGGTTCTGAAGGTTACCTCGGCAGCGGGCAAACCGCCTTTTTTAAGGGCTTCCGCAAGCGGAAGAGCATCCTTTGCGTTATCGATCTTGATAACGGGCAAAACGGCGATTGATGAGATTTTTTCAATTAAATTATTCATAAGACCCTCCTTGTGTTTCACATAGTGAAACGGCGTTTCAAAATCTACCAATATAATTGTACCAAATATACGCAAATTGTCAAGTTGAATTTAAGCGGAAAGTATGTTAAAATGTGAAAAACAGCATCAGGAGCAAAAAGAATGGCAGACAAAAAAGGCATACAGTCGCTTGAGCGCGCTTTTTCGATAATAGAAGCATTGGCCGCCTCTGCTACAAGCGGCGTTTCCAAGCTGGCGCGGGACACATCTTTAAGCAAAGCAACCGTTTACAGAATACTCAATACTTTGGTCGATTTAGGGTATGTTATGCGTGATGGCAGTACCGACAAGTACTCGCTAACACTTAAATTTTTGACAATTTCGGCCGAACAGCTTGCCAATTATGACATTCACAAACGAATGCGCCCGATTTTGGAGCAGATTGCGAAAATCAGCGGTGAAACGGTTCACCTTGTCGAGCGACAGGGTGAAACGGTTGTGTATATAGACAAGTGCGAGTCAAATACCAATTCGGTGCGGATGGTGTCACGAATAGGCATGACCTCCGATATTTTTACAACCGCCGTCGGCAAGGCTATGCTTGCAAGGCTTGAAGATTCAGAGATTGTCCGCCTTTGGAACAGCTATCCCCATGTCAAGAAAACCGAGCATACAATTATTGACCTGTCAGAGTATTTAAAGGAAATTGAAAATGTCCGAAAACTTGGGTATGCTATTGATAACGAGGAAAACGAGCTTGACGTGCGCTGTGTCGCGGTGGCCGTTCCCGATTCCCACGGGGAGTATAAATACGCCGTCAGCATATCGGCGCCGAAAAACAGGTCGGATGCGGAAATCCTGAAAAAAAGGGCGCAGCTTTTGAAAGATTATTTAAAGTAGCGGAGGATTTATGATAAAAAAATTTCTTGAAACCGGAAAAATTGTTGGAACACACGGAATAAAAGGAATGGTGCGTGTTCAGCCGTGGTCGGATTCGGCCGATTTTTTGGGAAAATTTAAATTTATTTATACCGATAAAAACGGCGAGCGAAGCATTAGGGTTATTTCCGCGAAGCCGCACGGGAACGTGGTGCTTATGGCGCTTGAAGGGGTAGACTCCATAGAAGCGGCCGAAAAGCTTCGCGGCTTAGTTATCTATATTGACCGTGATGATGTAGAACTTCCAAAAGACCGGTATTTTATCAGCGATCTGTTGGGGTGTACCGTCAAGGATGCGGACACGGACGAAACGCTCGGCGTTTTAAGCGATGTATCAAAGACCGGCGCGAACGATGTTTGGCATATAAAACAGCATGAAAAGGAATATCTGGTGCCGGTCATTGAGGATGTAATCGTTTCTGTTGATGCCGAGAAGGAACTAATCTTCATTCGTCCGCTCAAGGGGATTTTTGACAATGAGGATTGATATTTTAACCCTGTTCCCCGAAATGTGCGAGGCCGTCCTTTCCGAAAGCATTATAGGCAGGGCGCGAAAATCCGGCAAGGTGGAGATTGGCTGCACAAACATTCGTGATTTTGCTGGCAATAAACACAACAAGGTTGACGATATGCCCTACGGCGGCGGAATGGGAATGATAATGGCAGCTTCGCCGATTTATGATTGCTTTAACAGCCTATACGCTCCCGACCAGCCAAAGCCCCACCTTATATATATGTCCCCGAAGGGCAAAACCTTTACCCAAAAAAGGGCGGTGGAACTGTCAAAACTTGATCGTTTTGTCCTGCTTTGCGGCCATTACGAAGGTGTCGACCAGCGTGTGATTGATGAAATTGTTGACGAGGAGCTGTCAATCGGTGATTTCGTGCTGACCGGCGGTGAGCTGCCCGCCCTTGTTGTGGCGGATGCCGTTTGCAGAATGCTGCCGGGCGTACTTTCGGACGACCTTTGCTTCGAGGAGGAAAGCCACTTTTCGGGGCTGCTTGAATACCCGCAGTATACAAGGCCGGCTGTCTGGCGCGGAAAAGAAGTTCCGGAGGTTTTGCTGTCCGGAAACCATGCAAAGATAAACGAGTGGCGAAGACTGCAGTCAATACTTATCACTAAAGATAAACGC
>JBMNVM010000154.1:0-4086 GCA_050946805.1 Acutalibacteraceae bacterium
TATTATGAAAAAAATGCTGAAAGGATTGTCAGTCATTTTTTGCTTAATTTTTGTATTCACCCTTTCTTCTTGCAGAAAAGTCGACAAAAACTATGGCGTAAAATCCGATAAAAGTTCAACAACCAAGCAGGAAACTAATTATGACCAGGAACTGAAGATTATGTCCTCCGACAGGGTTATGTCAAAATTCTTCGATATAAGCCTTTTCGATGAGGAGAACTATTCGGATATTTATCTTGGCAAAAAATTCCAAATCGAGGCGCAATTTGCCGGTCAGGAGTTTGAGGTGCCCACAAAGCTTGCCGAGCTTGAAAGCATGGGCTGGACACTGGCCGAAGGCAACGAATATGATGCCGATTCTCTGATTTTTGCGTATGAAACGGTCGATGCCGTTTTTAAAAATCAAAATGGCATCAAAATTCACGCACAGTTTTATAACTCATCACGCTCATCAATAAAGATTTCAAAGTGCTATATCGTCAAATTCCGCATTGAAAATGATTTTTATCAGGACAGTAATAATTACACCCCGTTCAATATAAACGGAATTACAAACACAATGGCGGTTACGGATGTTATAGATACCTTAGGCACTCCGTCCCATTTCTACGCTGTGAGTGAGGATAACTATTATCTTGACTATTTTATCAGTAAGAAGGACAGACGAAACGGAATTACAGTCTATATAAACCCGATTGACGATATTGTTACAGCGATTGAGTTTTCGTATTATAAATAAATCAAAAGGAGCGCCGAAAGGCGCTTCAAATTTAATATAGGAGTGTTAAAATGGAGAAGCATTTTTTCCCCGCGGATGTTTTGTTGCCCAAAAAAGATTTTCGTTTCTTTGCGGTAATCGCCTGCGACCAGTATACGTCCGAACCGGAATATTGGGAGCAGACAGCCAAAGAGATAGGGGACAACCCTTCAGCTTTGAAGCTCATTCTTCCAGAGGTTTATTTAAAGCCTGACAACAGCGAAAAAATCGCCGAAATTAACGCCAATATGCAAAAATACCTTGAATCGGACCTTTTTAAGCTTTATCCCGATACATATGTTTTAACAGTTCGAACACTTAAAAACGGAAAACAGCGCAAGGGAATAGTCGGCTTGATTGACCTTGAGGATTACAGCTATGAAAAGGGCGCAAAAACTTCTATTCGCGCGACCGAGCAAACCGTAGTTGAGCGGATCCCTCCGCGGGTGGAAATAAGGCGTGAAGCGCCTTTGGAAATTCCCCATGTAATGCTTTTGATTAACGACAAAAACGAAACGGTTATCGAGCCGTTGGCCGCGAAAAAGGACTCTTTCCAAAAGCTTTACGACTTTGAGCTTTTGCAGCAGGCTGGGAAGATTGAGGGATACAGGGTAAGCGGTACGGCGGCCGATGAAATAAATAAGGCGCTTGCTGTCCTTAAAAATGAAAGCAACAGCGGTTTCCTTTTCGCTGTGGGGGACGGCAACCATTCCCTCGCCTGTGCAAAAGAGTGCTACAAAACTGTCGGCGGCTCGCGCTACGCCATGGTTGAGGTTGTAAATATTTACGACCCATCGCTTGAATTTGAGCCTATATACCGTGTGCTTTTCGGTGTGGAACCCGAACAGGTGATTGATGAATTTGTAAAATACATGGGCGGCGAATGTAAGAGTGAGAAAAGCCACGAATACATCTGCGTTTACGGGGATATCGAGAAAAGTATTCGCCTGAAAGCCGCCGCCAAGCTGGCGGTTGCCGATTTGCAGAATTTCCTTGATAAATACATAGAAAAACACCCGTCGGTTAAAATCGATTACATACACGGCAAGGAAAATTTAAGAAAGCTTTGTAAGGATAAGAATACTTTGGGATTTTTGTTTGACGGCATGAGCAAGGAAGATCTCTTCCCCGCAGTTGAGGCTGACGGTTCGCTTCCGCGAAAAACCTTCTCAATGGGATGTGCCGATGATAAACGCTTCTATCTTGAAGCCAGAAAAATCAAATAAAGAAAAAACTCGGGGCTGCATAAAAACAGCCCCTTTAATTATCGGATATTTACCAGCTATGCCGGCGGACAAGAAGTTAAGCCATTAATAATTACATCGTAACAAAGGCTCCCTTATGTAAAGGGAGCTGGCAAAACCGTAGGTTTTGTCTGAGGGATTGTAGTATAAAAACAATTTTACCGCTCCTACGGCTGCTACCCTTATAAACACCGCAGAGGGCTATTTAACTGCATTTGCACAGGCGAGCAAGTTATACAGACTAAAGAACTTTTAAGCACGTTAATTATTGTTGTCGGCACAAAGCACTTGTATCGAGACTCAAGCCTACGAATAGTCAAATCCACTGTTTAGCAAAAAAATTACATATGGGTTTGGATATTATCAAGATCTCCCGACCAGATAATTATTGCCGTACCGCTTTTTACACGGACAACGGCTTCGCGGCCGGTAAATTCGTTGCTTACCCCAATCGGGAAATTGTAGCTAACGGTGGCATCGGTCAAGGGGTATTTCAGCCCTTCAAGTGTAACCTTGCACTCGCTTGTGGCGGAAAAGAGCGAAATTATACCCTTTGATTGGGGTTTAAAGTAAATATTGCTGCCCGAAAGGGCGGTGGCGGTGAAATCATCCCCGCAAAGATAGCCTTTAGCACCTTTTGACGAAATATAGCAAAGGGTCTGCAGGTTAGCAAGGGTATGGTCAAGCCTTTTGCCGGCGCAGCCGTACAGCACAAGCCTCCCAAAGCCGCGCTGGAGCCCCAGCTTTACCGCAAGCATGGTGTCGGTATCATCCTTTATTGCCGAATGTTTGAAAACTTCTGTACATTCGGGAACCTCTTTTAAGGAATCAAAATCCCCTACAATTATATGCGGGGGCATACCTATTTCCTTTAATTTTAAAAATCCCGCATCTGCGGCGATTACAAGATCGTCCGGTTTTGGCGAAAACTTTTTCGGCAAACCCTCCGCCGCCCCGAAAATATAACAGGTTTTCATACCGGCACACCCTCACATCGGTCAGATAAAGCCTTGGTTATTTTCACATTTTTAATTTGCCCCGAAAGGCTTTGTGTGCCGGCCACACCGACCCTGATGTAGTTTTTGGTATATCCGAAGGCAACCCCGTCTTCAAAGGTTTCAAACAAAACCGAAACTTCCTTCCCGATTTGCGCTTTTAAAAACTCCTGCTCGCATACTGTGGCGGCAGCTATCATTTCACGGCTTCGCGCGGTCTTTACGGCCTTTGGAATTTGATCCGGCATTTTATCAGCCATGGTTCCGCTGCGCCTTGAGTAGGCGAAGACATGGGTTCTCGCAAAGCCAATTTTCTTAAGAAAACCAATACTTTCGCTAAATTCCTGCTCGGTCTCCCCGGGGAAGCCGACCATAATATCGGTTGATATTGCCGCATCGGGGAATATCTTCCTGATTCTTTGTACGAGGTCAAAGTAAAAGGCCGTATCATAATGCCTGTTCATGCGTTTAAGGGTCGCATCGCAGCCCGATTGCAAGGATAGGTGAAACTGCGGGCAGAATTTATCCTGTGCTTTTAGACGGTTCAGCATTTCATCACTTATATGGTCAGGCTCGAGTGAGCCGAGCCGCACCCGCTTTATCCCGTCAACCCTGCAGACAGTGTCCACAGCATCGCACAGATTAAGTCCGTTGTCCTTGCCGTAGGAAGAAAGGTTAATGCCCACAAGCACAATTTCCAAATAGCCGTTTTTTGCAAGCTCTGCAGCCTCTTTGTATATTTCCTCCGGCGGCTTTGAGCGCACAAAGCCCCTTGCATAAGGGATTATGCAGTATGTGCAAAACCTCTCGCAGCCATCCTCTATTTTCATAAAGGCTCTTGTATGCTCCGCAAAGCTTGAAATGCCCGGGGTGTTAAAGCTCTCCTCACCGGTGTGGGGACAAATTTCGACAATTTTCTTTACGTTTTCACGGTATTCCTCCACAAGGGATACTATTTTCCTTATATCCGTATTTCCGGCTATAATGTCGGCACCTGTTATTTCCTGCGCCTTTTCTCCCATCGCCTGCACCATGCAGCCGGTAAGAACTATAACGGCATTCGGATGTTCTCTTTTAAAGCAGTTTAATT
>JBMNVM010000155.1:0-4038 GCA_050946805.1 Acutalibacteraceae bacterium
AAGGGACTGCGAAAAGGTGAGTCACCATCTTCATCTTCCTTTCCAAAGCGGCAGCAGCAGGGTATTAAAATTAATGAACCGCCATTACGACAGGGAGAAGTATTTAGAGCTTATAAAACAGGCAAAGAAGCGTATTCCCGACATTTCCCTTACCAGCGATGTAATAGTAGGCTTCCCGGGGGAAACCTACGAGGATTTCAAGCAGACCCTCTCCTTAGTGGAGGAGGTTCGCTTTACCTCCCTTTTCACCTTTATTTACTCCCCAAGGGATGGAACCCCCGCGGCGTCAATGCCCGATCCCGTATCCCGCGAGGAAAAGGGCAGATGGTTTAACGAGCTTTTGGCACTTCAGGAAAAAATTGCGGCCGAGAATGTGAAAAGCTTGATTGGTAAAACCTTCCGCGTGCTTTGTGATGACTATTTGGGCGACGGTGTCCTTTCAGGACGCAACAACGGAATTTCCGTTATTGAGTTTAAAGGCGATAAAAGCCTTGTAGGGCAGTTTGTAAATGTCAAGGTGGATTCATACAACGGTACGTTTAAGGGAACAATAGTATGAAAATTTTTAAAAAAGAGGTATTCAAATGGACGTTATTAAATGTGTGAGAGAATTAGGCAAAGCCATTCAGCAGGACCCGCGTTTTATCCGCTATGCCAAGGCAAGGCTTGAAAACGACAATAATCAGGAATTGCAGTCGGCTATAGGTGAATTTAACATCGTGCGCATGGAGCTTGACCGCGAAATGAGCGCCGAAAACAGAGACAATGACAAGGTAAAAGAGCTTAACGATAAGCTGCGCAAGATTTACGGCGAAATTATGTCCTCGCCCGCCATGGTCGAGTATAACACCGCTAAAGTCGAGGTTGACCAGATGATCAGCGAGATTAACACCGTAATTTCAAAGAGCATTGAGGGAGAGGATCCCGAAACCTGCGATACCACGGCCGGCTGCTCGGGAAGCTGTTCTTCCTGCGCAGGCTGCCATTAAGGCTTTTGCGGGGTTACCCGTAAATTTCTTTTCTATTTCCAAAACTTTGGAGGACGGCAAAAATGGCGGAATTATCACCCATGATGCAACAGTATTTTCAAATAAAAAGTGAAAATGAGGACAGTGTTTTGTTCTTTCGGGTGGGCGATTTCTATGAAATGTTTTATGATGACGCCAAATTAGTCTCCGAAGAGCTTGACCTTGTGCTTACCGGAAAGGACTGCGGGCAGGATGAGCGCGCCCCTATGTGCGGCGTGCCCTATCACAGCTGCGAGGCATATATCGCCCGCCTTGTCCAGAACGGGCACAAGGTCGCCATCTGCGAGCAGGTGGAGGATCCCGCCACCGCAAAGGGACTTGTAAGGCGTGAGGTTGTAAGGATTATAACCCCCGGCACGGTTATTGAGGATACCATGCTTGACGAGGGCCGTAACAATTATCTTGCAGCCGTTGCCGCAACCGCCGAGGGTGTGGGCTTTTGCTTTACCGATGCTTCAACCGGCGAATGCCTTGTAACCGAACTGCCGTGCGACGGCATGGCCGGCCATATAATAGACCAGCTTTCCCGCTTTAAGCCAAGCGAGCTTTTAATAACCGAAGGTCATGTAAAAAAGCTTCCCGCCTTGCAGGAGTTTTTAAATAAATCCTTTGACGGTGTTGTAACCCTCCGTCAAGATGAAAATTTCGACTTTAAAATAACTGAACAGAGAGTTTTAAAGCATTTCGGGGTAATCAGCACCGAAAATATTGGTATAGCCCCGGGCAGCCCCGCATCATCAGCGCTGGGCGCCGTGCTTGAATATTTGTATGAAACGGGGGTTACCGGAAACATTTCGGTAAACCGTGTTCAGGTTTATTCGGACAGTCAGTTCATGCGGCTTGACCTGACCGCAATTCGCAACCTTGAGCTTTGCGAAACCATGCGCACAAAGTCCAAAAAAGGCTCCCTTTTATGGGTGCTGGACAAAACTAAAACCGCTATGGGCAAGCGCCTGCTTCGAAGCTACATTGAAAAGCCGCTGCTTAGCATTACTCAGATCACATCCCGCCTTAATGCTGTGGACGAGCTTTGCTCCAACACCATTCTGCGGGGTGAATTGACCGAGTATTTAAGCGGTATAAGGGATATTGAGCGTATAATGACCAAGGTTGTTTACGGTTCCGCAAATGCAAGGGACTTAAACGCTTTAGCCATAACGGCTGAAAAATTCCCCATTTTGAAAAAACTGCTTGAAGACACCACAAGCAAAATGTTAAAAGACATTTACCAAAAAATCGACCCGTTGGATGATATAAGGGAGCTTATTTTTTCAGCCATAGACGACGAACCGAAGCCAAGTGTGCGCGAGGGCGGCATTATCCGAAAAGGGTACAACAAAGAGCTTGATATGCTAAGGGGTGACCTTTCAAACGGCACCGATTTCCTTGCGGATATTGAGCTTCGCGAGCGTGAGAGAACCGGCATTAAGAATTTGAAGGTTAAATTCAACAAGGTATTCGGATATTACATTGAGGTTACCAATTCATTTCTTGACAAGGTGCCGGAAGATTATATAAGAAAACAGACCCTTACAAACGCCGAAAGGTTTATAACCGAAGAATTAAAGGAAATTGAACAGCGTATGCTTTCGGCAAAGGACAGGGTTCAGGTGCTCGAATATGAGTTGTTTGACGAGGTTCGCCGCAAAACCGCCGAACAGCTTGTCCGCTTCCAGCAGACCGCTGCGGCAATAGCGATATTGGATGTTTTAAATTCATTCGCCAGTGTATCGGTCAACAACCATTATTGCAGGCCGCTTATTGACAACAGCGGAAACATCATAATAAAGGACGGCAGGCACCCTGTTGTTGAGCAGGTATTGAAAACCCCGTTTGTGGCGAATGATACCTTTCTTAACATGAAGGATGACCGCTGCGCCATAATCACAGGCCCCAATATGGCGGGTAAATCCACTTATATGCGGCAGGTGGCCTTGATAGTTTTGATGGCGCAAATCGGTTGTTTTGTGCCGGCAAAAAGCGCCGAAATCGGCATTGTTGATGCTATATACACACGTGTCGGCGCTTCGGACGATCTCGCGTCCGGTCAATCGACCTTTATGGTGGAAATGAGCGAGGTCGCGGATATTTTGAAAAACGCGACCAAGAACAGCCTTTTAATCCTTGACGAAATCGGCAGAGGCACCTCGACCTATGACGGCATGTCAATAGCCCGAGCGGTGCTTGAATATGTTGCCGACAAACGCAAGCTCGGCGCAAAGGCGCTGTTTGCCACCCACTACCACGAGCTTACCGAAATGGAACATGAAATCAAGGGGCTTAAAAACTATAATATCGCCGTTAAAAAGCGCGGCGACGATATAACCTTCTTACGCCGAATCGTGCGCGGCCCCGCCGACGACAGCTACGGAATCGAGGTAGCAAAGTTAAGCGGAATACCAAACTCGGTTATAGAGCGGGCGAAGGAAATACTCAAAAAGACCGAAGAAGAGGGTATTGTTACATACAAAACCGTTGGAAATCCCGATATGCAGCTTCCGCTGGAGTTGGTTGAAGCGCAGGAGATTTTAAAAGAGCTTCAAAATATCGATGTAAATACCCTGACCCCCATTGAGGCAATGGGAATTTTGTTCGACCTTGCCAACAAGGCAAAGTCTGTATAACGAAGAAATACAAAAAAGAAAAAAAGGGGTGATCTACCGTGCCGAAAATTAATTTGTTGCCTAAAAGCGTGGCGGAGCTTATCGCCGCGGGCGAGGTGGTCGAAAGGCCCTCCTCGGTCATAAAGGAGCTTGTCGAAAACTCTATTGATGCCGGCAGCAGCATAATAACCGTTGAAATTCAGCACGGCGGAATTACCTATATTCGCGTTACCGACAATGGCTGTGGAATATCACACACCGATGTTCCGACCGCCTTTTTGCGCCATGCCACAAGCAAAATCAAGGTTGAAACCGACCTTGAAAGTATTGCTACGCTGGGCTTTAGGGGAGAAGCTTTGGCCGCCGTTTCCTCGGTTGCAAGGGTGGAAATGCTGACCCGCACGGCG
>JBMNVM010000156.1:0-4003 GCA_050946805.1 Acutalibacteraceae bacterium
GGGTAAGTCTTGACGAGTACCGCCAAGCAATCGGCTCAGCAGGTGGCGCATCACAATTTACCGATGACGCGGCCCTTATGGAGGCGGCGGGCTTTGAGGTCTACACCGTGCCGGGCAGCTACCGCAATATCAAGATTACCACCAAAGAGGATCTTTTAATAGCAGAACAACTTTTAAAGGAGGAAAGCTGATGAGAATAGGACACGGCTATGACGTGCATCGCTTTTCCGAAGACAGAAAACTGATTTTAGGCGGTGTGGAAATACCCTTCGATCTGGGGCTTTTAGGTCATTCGGATGCCGATGTGCTGCTTCACGCCATTTGCGACGCGCTTCTTGGCGCCGCGGCGCTTGGGGACATCGGAAGGCATTTCCCAGACAGTGATCCCGCATATAAAGGCATTGACAGTCGGCACTTACTTCGCGAATGTGTAAAAAAGGTAAAGGAACAAGGATACAATATTGCGAACATAGATGCAACAATCATCGCGCAGGCACCAAAGCTTTTCCCGTATATTCAAACAATGGTACAGAATATCGCTAATGACTGCGGGCTTGAGCCTTCGCAGGTTAATGTCAAGGCCACAACCGAGGAGGGACTCGGGTTTACCGGCAGCCTTGAGGGCGTTGCCGCCCATGCCGTTTGCCTGTTGCAGTAATAATTTAATTATTAAAATAATACCATATATTATACAACCGAATTAATAATATATGGTGGTTCGAATGAGGCTTTTTATTACAATTACGAAAAAAACGCTGGCCGTAATTTTAATGGCGATTTTGGTGTTGTTTTTAACGGCGGCGTGGCTTACTTCGGTCAAGTTTTCGATGATCGACGGTTCAACACATGCCAAACGCGCATCATATATTAAAAGTCTCGGTTATGATATTGACGGTCAAAAGGTCACCTCAAAGGAGATTATCATTCCCGACAAGTTCGGGGATGTTTACGGCAAATATAACGAGCTGCAAAAGCAGGCAGGCTTTGACCTGTCAGACTACAAGGGGAAAAAAGCCACCGTTTACACCTACCCGCTGTGGGAGGACGATAGGGTAATTCATCTTATAGTCGTAGAAGGTAAAATTGTCGGCGGCGACATATGCGAGACGGCGGTGGACGGAAAGATGGAGCCGCTAAAGTAACCGGAAAGGGCAATATATGGACTTGCAAAGACTTGATAAAATAACATCCTCTCAGCTTAATATTTCAAGAAGTGCCGCAAAAAGTGCCATTCGCGGCGGAAAGGTATCTGTTGACGGAAATATTATAAGGGACCCGTCCTTTGCGGTCGACCCTACTGCCTGTAAAATTATGTTTGACGGACAGGCAGTTGTTTACAAAAAGCATATTTACCTTATAATGAATAAGCCCAAAGGCGTGCTGTCGTCCAGCAATGACCGACGCCGTCAAACGGTGGTTGATTTAGTGCCGCCAAACCTTAAACGGGCGGGGCTTTTTCCGGTCGGAAGACTTGACCGCGACACAACGGGGCTTTTAATTATCACCGACGACGGGGATTTCGCCCATACCGCAATATCTCCTAAAAGCGGGATAATTAAAACCTATGACGTGGTGCTTGACGGCGAGATAACGCCCGACGCACAGGATAGGTTTAATAAAGGCGTAGTTCTGGCCGACGGCACAAAATGCCGCCCCGCAAGCCTTCAAATTATTGCTTTTAACAGGGCTTTAGTCCGAATAAGTGAGGGTAAATATCACCAGATAAAAAGAATGTTCGGAACCGTAGGGCTTGGGGTAAACGAGCTTTCCCGAATAGCTTTCGGCGGACTCAAGCTCCCAGCCGACCTGAAACTTGGCGAATGTCGGGAGTTGAGTGATTCGGAGTTTCAAGCCATCTTTGAAAAATCGTAAAAAGCACACCGTCTTTTGTTCGGGTTGCTCCCCCCCGCCAATATTTGGCGGGAAATTCGGATATAAAACCTATGTTGCTATCCGCGCATAAACACTTATTTGCGCTGATATTTTCAAATCGGTAAATTTCACAAAATTTAGGGAGACCTGCTTCATTTTGAGCATAAAATAAACGGTATCTGTCGCCAAAAACGGCCGCCATTTTTGTTGCTTTTTACTGGTTTTTTATCAATTTTCCACAATTTTTTTATATTGATATGCAATATCTACAAAACATCATTTATAACATTGGACATATTTTGCATAGCTTTTTAAAATCCCTTTTGATATAATAACATTGTTATAAATGCATATTTTAGGAGGCTATAAAATGGCAAGCTTATCACTTCGCAACGTCTACAAGCGATACCCCGGCGGTGTTGTTGCCGTTTCTAATTTCAATCTTGAAATTAAAGATAAAGAATTTATAATTCTGGTCGGCCCCTCCGGTTGCGGTAAGTCTACTACTCTTAGAATGGTTGCCGGACTTGAAGAAATCACCGAAGGCGAGATTTACATTGGCGACCGTCTTGTAAATGACGTTGCACCCAAGGATAGAGATATAGCAATGGTTTTCCAGAACTATGCTCTTTATCCGCACATGACAGTATTTGACAACATGGCTTTCGGACTTAAGCTCCGCAAAACCCCGAAGGATGAAATCAAGCGCCGTGTTGAAGAGGCTGCGCGCATTCTTGATATTGAGTACCTGCTTGAACGTAAGCCGAAGGCTTTGTCCGGCGGTCAGCGTCAGCGTGTTGCTTTGGGTCGTGCTATCGTTCGCGAGCCTAAGGTATTCCTTCTTGACGAGCCGCTTTCCAACTTGGACGCTAAGCTTCGTGCGCAGATGCGTACCGAGATTTCAAAGCTCCATCAACGTCTTGGCACCACCTTCATCTACGTAACCCACGACCAGACAGAGGCTATGACAATGGGTACACGCATCGTTGTTATGAAGAGTGGCGTTATCCAGCAGGTTGATACTCCTCAGAACCTCTATCTCTATCCCTGCAACCTTTTCGTTGCCGGATTTATCGGTTCTCCGCAGATGAACTTCATTGAATCGAAGCTGCTTAAGATAGGTGATGACTTCTTTGTAGAATTCGGTTCCGAAGATACAAAGACCAGAGCCGGTGTTAAATACAAACTCAAGCTTCCGCGCGAGAAAAATAAGAACGATTGCCTTGTTCCTTACATTGACAAGGAAATCATAATGGGTATCCGTCCCGAAGACGTTCACAACGAAGAAGATTTGATAGCTGCCTTCCCGGATGGCGTTGTTTATGCCGATGTTGAGGTTACCGAGCTTATGGGTGCCGAAACATATCTCTACATGAACTGCGAAAATCAGGCAATTAACGCTCGTGTTGCTCCTACAAACACTGCTAAACCCGGAGACAGAATTAAGATCACGATCGAAACTCCGAAAATCCACCTTTTCGATAAGGACACCGAGCTTACAATCTGCAACTAATATCAATTATAATCCCCGTCCGCGAAAGCGGACGGGGATTTGTTTTATATACGGCTTTTTTAACAAGCTCTTAATATTTGTTTTTAAGCAAGACTTTTTCTCAATAATTGGGTAAACCCGAAAACGGAAATGTGTAAACAGTTGTGGCCGTTACGCTGTTAGCTTTTCGGTTTTATGCCAATTATTAAAAAAACTCAAATGCAAGTAAAAAAGCGCTGCTGAATTCAGTAGCGCTTTTGTTATGCTTATTGTTTGCTTTATTTTTTGGGGAGTAAATGACAGTGCATAAAAAATTGATAATTATACCCGCCATTAAATATATATAATTACTTATTTTATTCGGTCGCCTCAACACTGGACTGCTGCTCGGAAACGGGTTCCGTTATCTTCAAAAGAATTCCGGTTGTTAGCCAAAAGATAACCGATGTACTTGTACACTTGAAGAATAAGTCCGAATCGAAAAAGGATGATGATAGGATAAACAAAATTATAGCGAGGGTGATAAAGACTCCCGACGATATTTTCCCGGATTTCAGGATATATCGAACGCTTCTTACAAAACCGCATACAAGGAAGATCATTAAAAGCAGTAATCCCAATAATCCGGTCGAAGCAAAG
>JBMNVM010000157.1:0-3975 GCA_050946805.1 Acutalibacteraceae bacterium
CTAAAAGAATTTTAAAAATGTTTGATTAAAATAAATGCAAAGAGGCAAAAATATAACCAGAATACGGTTTAGAGAGTGTGAAATGGATGAACATTAAACGTGGTGACATTTTCTATGCAGATTTAAGCCCGGTAGTCGGTTCCGAACAGGGAGGTATGAGGCCAGTACTGATAATTCAAAATGATATTGGTAACAAATACAGCCCTACGGTAATTGCCGCGGCTATTACGAGTCAGAAAGATAAAACAAAGCTTCCGACTCACATTTCTGTAAATTCTCAGAATTGCGGCCTTGCAAAGGACTCCATTGTTCTTCTTGAACAGGTTCGCACCATCGATAAAAGACGCCTTAAAGAACGCATGGGCAGTCTTGATGAAAACTCTATGCAGATGGTGGACAAGGCTTTAAGCGTAAGCTTTGGACTTAATTAGTTACCGTTTACATATTCTTTGTAAACGGTAAAAGTGGGCTTTGTTGAGAGTTTTATACTATTTTAGAATATGCGGGCGGCATTTTTGCCGCCCGCAAAAACTTATTAAAATTTATATCTTACGCAAAATTCGGCGCTGTTTAAAATATGTTTGTATAAAACTATCTGCAATAAGAATAACAGCCGGCAGCTATTATGCTGTCGGCTGTTACTTTTCTCAACTAAGGTTTTTATTTTTTTAAACCTTTAAATTTAGTCTTTCTCCTGCTCTTCTTTTAAAACCTCGGGATTAACCTTTACGGTGATCTCCTCGGTCATAAAATCGTTAGCCTTGGTTACGACAATAGTAAGGTTTTTATAATCAAATGTATATCCAACCTCAGGTATGGTACCTGTAATTTCTGTAATCAAACCGTTTACGGTTGTAGCTTCGGTTTCAATATCATCATCAAGTCCGAAATACTCAAAAAACTCCTCAACCAAGACATTGGTCATAACGCGGTAGGTGGTATCGTCAATCTTTGTAAACTCCTCCACCGCTTCGTCAAGCTCATCCCAAATTTCGCCCACAAGTTCCTCAAGTATATCTTCCATGGTGACAATACCCGAAGTTTCGCCGTACTCGTTTACGACAACCGCCATGTGGTAGTGATTGGTCTGCATATCTTTAAACAGTGTATCCAAATGAGCGGATTCCGGCACGAAAACAGGGGGACTGATAACCGATTTAAGGTCAAAATCGGGCTTGTTGTGTTTAAGAAGATAATCACGTGTGTAGAATATTCCGACAACCTTATCCTCTTCAACATCAAGAACAGGAATTCTTGAATATCCCTCTTCCTCGATTATTTTGTAGATTTCTTCTTCGGTCGCATCACTGTCAATAAATACGACCGACTTTCTCGGAGTCATGACATCCTCGGCAGTCATTTTGTCGAGCTTGAAGACATTCTTTATGTATTCAATGTCATTCTCTTTGAGTGTACCCTCATCCGCACCTGCGTCAAGCATAAGGACAATATCCTCCTCGCTGACGGTGTCCTCCCTCTCGTTCGGGTCGATACCGAAAATGCGGAGCACACAGTTGGTCGAAATGGTCAACAAATTAATAATGGGACTTAATATAACCGACAGTACCGAGATAAATCCGCAGAATATTTCAGCGGTTTTTTCCTTATTGCGCATTGCAACGCGCTTTGGTACAAGTTCTCCGAGAACCAGTGTAAAGAAGGACAAAATAAGCGTGATAACGACAACCGATATGTCGTTTACAACGGCAGTATTCTTCACCGAAATATCGAACAAATCAATAAGATACGCTGAGAGTATACCGGAAAAATTATCGGCAGCGAACGCAGAACCCAAAAATCCCGCAAGGGTAATACCGATTTGGATGGTAGAGAGGAAGCGTGTCGGCTCCTCAATCATTTTAAGCATCTTTACGGCCTTTTTGTCGCCGTCCTCCGCCCTTGCACTGATTTTTTTCTCGTTAAGAGAAATTACCGCAATTTCAGTGGCGGCAAAAAAAGCATTGATTGCAATTAAGGCTAATTGCAAAAGTAATTGATTAATCATAATAAGGCAAAATCCCCCAAAAAATAGTAATTATAAGTATTGGCGCCAAAACTTTATCAATTCCGAATTATTCTGTAAAACCTGATGTTCGGCAAGGCGTCAAAACAATAATTACCATTCAACAAAGGTTGCCCAAAATTAAACCAGTTCCTACTTCGAGGAAGGGGTTCCACAAAACCAACTCCTTTATATTAAAACGATTGTACAAAATATACTCGTATATAATACTACATATTTTGCATTTTGTCAAATATTATAAATTCGACTCCCTCTATCTCCCATTTATGTGAGAATTTTCGCCTAAAATATGAAGTTCAGGCTTTAATATTACCCGATTTTTAAATGTAAAACGGGCTTAAATTTTGGATAAACTTTATATTTCTGTTCAAACTATTCTAATAAGGAGTGATTTACTATGCAAATGAGCAACAAGGAATACGGTCAGATTGTCAGTAAGCTTTCCACACCCTCCCCTAAGTTTAAAGACTTTGTCTGCGCTTTTCTTATCGGAGGCTTGATTTGCACAATCGGACAACTCTTTTTCGAACTCTATTCTTCGTTTATTCAAAGTGAAAAGATTGTAAAGATGGCGGTTCCGGTAACACTTGTATTTATAGCCGCCCTTCTTACGGGTCTTAGACTTTTCGATAAAATTGCAAAGCACGCGGGCGCCGGAACGCTGGTACCAATTACAGGGTTCGCCAACGCGGTCGTATCCCCCGCCATTGAATTTAAAAGCGAAGGATATGTGCTTGGCGTAGGCGCGAATATGTTCAAAATCGCGGGGCCGGTAATTGTTTACGGCACGGTGGCAAGTGTTGTTTACGGATTAATTTATTGGATAATGCAGATGTTTTAATAAGGATTTATCCTAATTAACAGTATAAAAATATACAGATACTATTTCGGGGTGATAAATTGGTTGCAATAATTATACGCACACTTATCTTGTACATTATGCTGACATTCGGCATAAGAGTTATGGGTAAACGGCAAATCGGAGATATGCAGCCAAACGAATTGGTGGTAACCTTGGTAATTTCCGAAATTGCAGCCATTCCGCTTCAGGACAAAACTCAACCGATAATCAACGGCATCTGTGCTATTTTTATACTTGTAATACTTGAAATACTGATGTCTGTCGCGGCGATGAAGCTTTTATGTATTCGCAGACTTATGAGCGGCCAATCGGTAGTTCTTATTAAAAACGGCACAATAGATCAGGCGGCAATGAAAAAGGTCAGAATGACCGTTCTTGACCTTGTCGAGTTGCTTCGCGGCAAGGATGTTTTCGATATTGAAGATGTGGCATTTGCGGTACTTGAAGTCAACGGTGATTTAAGTGTGCTTTTAAAATCGCAAAAGCAAACCATAACGCCAAAGGATATGCAAATACAAACAAAGCAGGCAAATCTGCCCTTGCCGGTTATCAGTGACGGTAAAATTATTAAGGAAACCTTAAACGCGCTTAATATAAAACGAAACGAACTGTCAAGAATTTTGGAAAAAGAGAGAGTCACTCTAAAAGATGTTTTCCTATTGACCATTGACAGCGACAAAAAAATATGTCTTGTAAAAAAGAGGGATAACAAATGAAACGGCTGATTGCTGCCGCAGTATTAGCGGTACTGATTGGTATTATTTTTTTTACCGGAAGCATAATTTTAGATAATGTCCTTGATGACAGCCGTGAAATTCTAAAGCAATGTGTTGAAGATTATGAAAAGAACGCAAATGCCACCGAAAGTGTTCAAAAACTTGAAGATTACTGGACAAAAAAGGAAGGCATCCTCTCGGCTTTTGCCAATCACGACCTTATTGACCAAATAGAGCTTGCCATTTCCTCGCTTAAGGTTTACAGCAACACTGACAACAAGGAATTTTTCTATCAATATTACGAAATGATTGAAACGCTTTTTCATCAGCTTGATGAGGATAACAGCGTTTGCATACACAGTATTTTCTAACCG
>JBMNVM010000158.1:0-3965 GCA_050946805.1 Acutalibacteraceae bacterium
TTTGTTTTAAATTAAATTCACGGCGAAATTCGACATAAATTCACAAAAACAGTCAAACTTTAAATAATATATGTGGTACACAAATCTTTTAAAAACTCCTAATGCTTCCTAAAAAGTTACCAAGATGTAAGTTTTTGCATAATATGGAGTAAAAAAATATATTAGGAGTTTTATGTATGACATATACTGTTGTTCCGGGTGACACCCTTTGGAAGATTGCTTCCAAATATCAAGTCGGACTGTCTGAACTTATTGCGGCAAATCCGCATATAAAAGACCCTTCCATGATTTTCCTGGGCGATAAAATTTCCATCCCACAGGGTGGACAATTTGTCAATGAGGAAGACGAGGTAATCCGGCTTGTAAATGAAGAACGCGCAAAAAGAGGACTTAGAGCACTCACAAAGAATTGGGAGTTATCAAGAGTTGCTCGATTTAAGTCCGAGGATATGGCAAACAATAATTATTTCAATCATAATTCGCCGACCTACGGCTCGCCCGCAAATATGCTTAGAAATTTTGGAATACGGTTCAACACAATGGGCGAGAATATCGCGTACGGTCAGTCAACACCTGCCGGTGTTATGAGTGTCTGGATGAATTCCGCAGGGCACAGAGGTAATATATTAAATCCTAATTTTACACAATTAGGTGCAGGATTCGCCAAGAACAGCAGGGGAACACCCTACTGGACACAAATGTTTATTGGTTAACATAAATCTCGGTCTGATTTTGTTTTCACTTCCTAAAAATGCCGCCATTCTTAAAGAATGGCGGCATTTTTATATACGATTTAGCTGTTTGTGGCATAATGAAGTATAAATAAAATATCGGTATTTTTAGTTATTACAACTTAAAAAATAGTCATAGCCTTTTAAAGCAAAATTTGATAACATCAAACAAAACTTGTTTTTCCGGAAAAGAAAAATCTTAACTTGGGAGTCTTCTGCAACAAAAAGACCGCTAAACCGGCACTTAATATACCCGAAAGTATTGATGAATACCATATTCCGTCCAATGCAAAGAAGCGGCAAAGCAGCAACATGGTAATGGTTGGAATAAGTAATGCGCCGGAAACAGATAGTATCAGAGACTCTTTCGGACATTCCAAAGCCGTGAAGAATGATGAAAGGCACAAGTCTACCCAGCCCACAAAATAGGAAAATGCGAAAATGTGCATGGCATTTTTGCTTGTGTCAAATAACTGCAAATCCGAATCCTTAATCATCAGCAAAATTAAGTGTTCGCCGAGAAATCTTAGAAAAAGAAACGAGCAAACCGAAATCAGAAAAGCATAACACCACAGCCTTTTTTCAATACCCGTCACTCTTTTGTGCTTTCCTGCTCCGAAGCAGTAGCTGAGTGCCGGCTGGAGTGAATCGCAAAGCCCGAACAGAAGCCCGCCGACGATACTGTCAATATACATCAGAATAGACATTGCCGCCACTGCAGTTATTCCTCCGTATTTTAGCAGCAGAATATTCTGCACAACTGCCATTATTGAAAAAGAAATGCCGGACAGGAACTCGGACGACCCGTTATAAACAATAATAATAAATTCTTTAAGTGCAATTTTCGGTTTGGCAAAATATAAATCCAATTTTTTGTTTCTAAAACTCATAGCCGAAATTACCGAACCCAAAGAAATAGAAATGCAGCTTGCCAATGCGGTTGACCATACTCCAAGGCGAAGTAAAACCACAAAAATAAAATCTAAAAGGATATTCAAAATTTGTGTCAGAACCGATAAAAACATACTCGTTTTTTCTTTGCCGCACACCCGTAAATAATTGTCGGTTGCAAAGAATACACACATAAAGGGGAAAAAGAGCGCATTTACCAAAAAATATGCACTTGCATTTTGGATTGCTTCCTTTGTGGCATTAAAACAGACTAAACGGATTATAGGTCCTGAAAATAAACCGCTCAGAATGCAAGCGATGATGGCAATTAACTCTATAATGAGAAGTGTAAAGCTGAAAACTCTGCTTGCTTGTTCACGTTTTTTCTCTCCCAATAAGATTCCGATTTTAGCCGAAGCTCCGGTTGCAATTAAATTCGGAATCGCAAAGAAAAGCATTAAATACGGCATGATTAGGTTTACCGCTGCCAATGCGTCTTCTCCAATAAACTTTCCTACAAAAATTCCATCTACAACCATGTAAAGAGAACCAAAGGCCATACTGATCATACTGGGCAAAGCACATTTTAAAATTAACCGATTAAGTGGTATTTTTTCAAATTGTTCAGAATCCATAAAAACACCCTTCAAATAAATAAAACTCGAAACTGCAAAAATGCGATTCCGAGCTCACTCGACACCTTATCCGACATGCGGCCTGCAAAATCTGACGATTTTACGATCCCCTACGCTATGGCGTAATGTCCTCCGGTGACCAATATTTATTTTTAAATATAATATCATAAGGATGGAAAGAAGTCAATCTTATAAAAACCGCATTTTCAAAAATCTGAAAATACCGGCTCTTAAATTTTATTTTATATATCAAAATTGTAAAATAGGTCGAGTTTAAATTTTTAAAATTTATAATATGTTTGCAATGCGTGATTTATTCAGATATACCTTTGAAAAACTCTACGGCTTTTGCCAATTCATCGGAGGTGGGGTGGCCTTTGGCTATGCCGCCGATCAGCTTGAATGGGCCGAACGTATCAAACCCGAGGCAGCCGTACTCGTCCAAAATGGTGCAGCCCTTTTTTATTGCGATTTTGGCGGCAGAACTGGTATATCTTTTTTGCTTTGAACCGCATGTATAAAGGAAAAACACCTTTTTCCCTTCAGGGAGGCTATTTTTCATTAATTTAAGCATTTGTGGATAGAAACCGCCAAAAGCTATACCGGCCGCGAATCCGATGCAGTCATATCCCGCAAGATCGATTTCCTTCTCCTTTATTCCGTCAATAAGGGTAACTTTGCAGTTTGCCGCGATAGCTTCTGCCAGCTTCTTTGTGTTTCCGTGATGCTTTGATACGTAAACAATTACCGTTTTCATATCCGACACCCACTTTGTACTTTCATTTTATTACATAATTATAACACAAAGTGTTGCGAAAGAAAAGATGGCCTATTTGATTGCTTGAAAATGTCGGCGGTTGCGTTTTACTGATTATATTTCTTTGCGGTGTTTATGGAAGAAATCAGGAGTTTTCGGATATTTCCGCAATTATTGTATATGGATTTTGCATTATCCTTATCTAATAAATCGGATTTTGTGAAAAGTTCGATCCAGTATTCCGTTTCATAACACTCTTTCAAAGCGATTTGTAATTTGGCGATGAAATCGGATTTACTTTGTGCATAATTTGCCTCGTGAATATTTGCACCGATAGAAGTTGCAGATCGCTCAAGTTGATTAACAATGGAATAATGCCCTTTAATACTATCACAAAGGTTCAAAATATCTACCGCAAGAGACATAGATAAATCTTTTAGTTTTGATTCGGCCATACCGCACCGCCTTTCGATTCATAATATATCCGAATCAATATTTCTTGTAAAGTGAAATATTGCCGTTGGCAATGTGAAATAATTTGCAAAGCAAATTGTGAAATATCTCGGCTTTGCCTCGATGTGAAATGAAATTCGTCACTTAAACTGCCGAAGGCAATTTCACAGGGCGAAAGCCCTATTTCACAGCGAAGCTATTTCACTCGCTATAGGTGAATTTCGTTGAAAAAAGACATCCCCGAAAGGATGTCTTTTTCATGTGCCTGCGCGACGGAATAGCACAATCTATTATATTGCTTAAAACAAGGTGTTTCAGCCTACAGTCTATGTTCTGCTGTTATTCGGATTTGCTGTGACGAAATAGCACAATCGGTTTCCAATCGCAAGACTTTTATCTTTTTTTATTATACTATATCACAGCAGATAAATCAACAATTTCGTATGTAAAAGCCGACAGTCAAACTGCCGGCTTTCGGTTATACTGTTTCGGTTGTTT
>JBMNVM010000159.1:0-3890 GCA_050946805.1 Acutalibacteraceae bacterium
ATCAATGTCCCCGCAAATGATATAAGGGTTACAATTATCGTGCTGTCCATGGTTGGTACCTCACTTAAAGGCCGACTCCGTAAAGTTTATATCAATGCTGCCGATTGTCAGGGGATGAGAGGATTTAATTTCTATTTGAACCGTATCCTCACCGCGAAGGTTAGGCAAAAGCTTTATCGGTCGAAAATCTTCTTGCCCGTCGGAATTGTAAACCGCCGCTTCCGGCTTGCCGTTTATGGCAATTTCCGCCTCTTTTGCCTTGATTTGCAGCGTGATGGATTTAATGTTTTTAAATGTGTCGCTTTGATTAATACCTATTGGCCGGCTTTTTACAAAGCAGTTTATCGGGTACTCTGAAATAACGGGATTAAAAAAGTTGCCGCTTGGGATTTTGTCGCTATCGCCGGCAAAGGTCGCGGTAAAGCAAAAGGGGCTTTGCGGGTTTATGCATATAAACCACGGCTTGTTTAAAATTTTTAGTACCCCGCTTATTTCGAAATCCTCCGGGAACTCCCATATATACCAAAATATATCTTGCGCTTTTAAACTGTCGCCTCTGTATTCCATTACAAGCGCGCGGCTTCCGTTTATGAAAATACAGCAATTGCCGAATTGCGCGCCAAAAGTTTTAAAGTTCCTGTTAAGGGCGGTGTCCATGTAAGGATTAATCTTTTTTGATAAGCAAGCTAACTGATTGGTGCCTTTTTTCAAAAGATAAATGTATTTATCCTGCCCCATAAAAAGTAAACCGAAGTCCGCCTTTATTATCGAGCCTTCATCTTCGCAGCCTGTTTTGTCGGATACGCATACTGCCCGCAGCGTGCTGTTTTCATAAAAAATTGAATCGTTATCAGGCAGCAGTGAAATGGAATTAAGCGCCTTTCCTTCTTTAAGGTTAACTTCGTATATTTCATTCTCCTTAAAGGCCATTATTTTGTTGTTCATCGCTTTAAGCGCCGAAATCTTGGCATCCGCAGCCCCTATCGCCGTTACGCTGCACCTTGGAAAGTAGAGTGGATTGTCATACCGGGCGGTAAAAAGCAGGTTGCCGTTGCTGAAAACTATGTTTGAACCAACTGTTACGGCAAAATCAGCACCCACAACGTCTTCAAAACCGTAGTCCATTTCCTTTGTTGCCAAAATTCGTATGTTGTTGCCGTTTTGATGACTCATAAGCGGAATTTCATAGTCGCCCGCCGCTACCGTGAAATAGACAATCCCCTTTTCTCTATCCACATGCATGGTTACATTGGTGTTTAGGAAAAACTGTGTATCGGAATCATTGTTACCGTATATCATCCATTCAGTATAGCCTGTTAAGGAATAATATATTCTGCAAACAACACCTGTATTGGCTAATTTGGAAAACGGCAGCTTAAAGCTTGAGGAATGCCCGTCGGACGAAAAATAGGCGTAAAAACTGCCGTTTAGTATATTCAGCTTTTCAAGCCTTACCGGTGCCGGTGTAAAGGCCTGATTGCTCGCGGCGGCTATTTCATATCTGTTGCCCCTGCCGTTTATGTATACAGTCGGAATGTAGGTACTGTATATCCAATCCCATGTTTTATAGTCGGAGGAAATTTCAAAAATCCTGTAATCAAGCTGGCTTCGGTTCATAAGATTGTAAAGACTTACAAAAGCGAAAATCCCGCCTCCGTTTACGGGAGCGCCCTTGTAGAAAACAATTCGTTCGGGTATGTAAAAGGAGTAGTCAGATGTTCTGTAAAAAGACATTTTGGCAGAGCCTGCGGCGGTACCGTAGGAATTTATAAAGTGGGTAAGGCACAAATACTGCGAATCGTCAAAGAAAATATGCTCAACCACCATTTTTTTGGTATCCCCGTTTATGTTTATTTCAATATCGGTAGCATCGCAGGAGATTAAAAAATCGGGACGGTAGTCTTCATCATCTAAAATATTTTCCGGTCCGGCAGAAAGCCCGGGGCGGCTTTTTAAAAGACCGGCGTTTACAAAGACATTTTTGCAGTCGTCCAAACAGCGGATATTGTCGTCAGAAGTAGTTTGGTCGAAATTCAACCCGCCGTCTAATCCTTTAATATGCATTTTTTTGACCGTTTCGGGTTTTATTTTGGGGAATTTCATTTAAACCCCTCCGTATCCCGGCACCGGCAGAACGTCTTTCCGACAGTCGGCCTCGCAAAGCGCGGCCGTCCTTTTGGCATTGTAAAGCTCGGCAAAAAATGCGGCGTTCGAAGCATCCTGCTCGGTTACGGCCAACATCATGGCGCAGCCGTAAATAAGGGCTTCACGCTTTTCGGGGTGCGCGCAGATTTCAGACGACAGCCGGCTAATCTTCGGCATTTTTAAATCGGCGGAGATTTGGTTTATAATATCGGTCATCCGCTCTGCCCTGCGGTCGCCGACAGTATTGGTCGAAACGGCGTATCCGAGCAGCGCGCAAATTTTTTTGTAAAGATCATATCCCGTCATTATCCGACACCTCGTTTCCTTCTGCTAAAAGTTCCCCAATATCGGGTATTATGCCCTTAGGCAAACGCTTTAAAAGCTCACGTTTATTAATAATCCCCTTTTCAAAAAGGGTGATAAGGGTATCAAGCCGGTCGCTGTCACTGTAAACCGGCGCTTTATTTACATCAACCCTTGCGGAAATTATCAGTTCACGGTAGCGGTCAGCATCAAACATAACATACCTGCATACACCGTTGCTTTCACACTTTAGTTTGCGCCGCCCGTAGTGGGTTATCCAAAAGTCCGCCCATATTCTGGCTGTTTCCTCAACAAAGGAGTAGTAGCGGTTCTTTACTATCTGCAGCGGCATAAGGGCGGCGTCCCGCATGGTAATCAGTGCGGTGGCGTTGTCGGCTTTGCTGTCACCGAGGGCGACTTCGTTGGCTCCGCTTTGGGTAAGGGTGTTGGAAATCAGGTTGTTTATACAATCGTCAAACTCTTTTATAGAGGCTGCGGGAGACACGTATTTTATCGCGCCCGCCACATCCTCGTTGCTGCCGTAAACCTTAATAATCTGCCCGGGGTCGTTGGTGATTTTCTCGTTTACCGTATCCCCGTTTACAATCATAATGGGCATTCCGGTGGTCATGGCCGACCAGACGTTTGCGGTTATCATTCGGTTGATGGCAATCTGGTTGGGGATTAAGTAGGTTATTTCGCTTTCGCCGTATGCGCAGCCGTTTTTGTTTTCCCACCTGAAAATCGAAATCGGATAAAGGCGAAGATTTGTGCAAAACTCCCGTCTTACAAAGGCGTTTTCCACCACCTTTACGCAGTTGATTTTATAACTGCCGTCATAGCCGTATTCCTTGTGAAAACGCGTAAGCACGGTGATTTTGCCATCCCTTGCCGATTCGTAAATCGATGTTAGTGTGGCAAGATCTGCGCCGAAAAGCCTTGCTTCACGTATTACATCTTCAACATTTTGGCGGCTTGAAATTATTATGTAGGGCTGCTGCTGGAGATTGTCGCAGTACGGGTCGCCGAAGACCACATCCTCAATACCGAGTATTTCGCAGCAAATATCCCCCTTTATTCGAAGGCTTTTCTGTTCATCAGCAAAAAGTCCCGTATTTATTGAGGGGTTCCAGTAGGTGTAAAGAAGTCCGGTGCCCGAAATATAGGCGTTTTTTAGCACTGTCGCGTTTAATGAATCCAAATTCACCCGCTCGGCCGTTACATTGTAGTAGTCGGAAAGCAGCCTCATAACTCCGTTTATTTCGCCTTCGGTAAGGTTGCCGAGAGTCTCTCCCGAATAATCGGCACCGCTTATGTCTGTGGGTATTCCTTCGGCCGAAAATGCCACCGAAATTTTGTTTGAAAGAATTTGGGACATCTTGTAGTCGCCGATTCTTTTTATGATATTGTGCTTTACAAGCGGGCGCTCGTTTCCGCAGTTG
>JBMNVM010000160.1:0-3868 GCA_050946805.1 Acutalibacteraceae bacterium
GGTTTACAATCCGAAGACCTTCTTCCCTCACGCGGCGTTGCTGCATCAGAGTTTCCTCCATTGTGCAATATCCCCCACTGCTGCCTCCCGTAGGAGTCTGGGCCGTGTCTCAGTCCCAATGTGGCCGATCGACCTCTCAGTCCGGCTACCAATCGTCGACTTGGTGGGCCGTTACCCCACCAACTATCTAATTGGCCGCGAGCCCATCTTACAGCGGATTGCTCCTTTGGTACCAAAAGGATGCCCTTCCGGTACATTATGCGGTATTAGCAGTCGTTTCCGACTGTTGTCCCCCTCTGTAAGGCAGGTTGCTCACGTGTTACTCACCCGTCCGCCACTAAGATTAGCTCGATTTTCCTGCAGCAAGCTGCTCTCAAATCATGCTAATCTCCGTTCGACTTGCATGTGTTAGGCACGCCGCCAGCGTTCGTCCTGAGCCAGGATCAAACTCTCTAAAATATTATATCTAAACACCTTTCGGCGTTTAAACCTTTTAAAAAGCTTTTAGCTCTTTACTTTAATGCTGACGCATTTTATTTGTCCTTGATTACTTGGATTTCTCTCAAGAATCGTCGGGTCCTTACTTATTTCGTTGTTTAATTTTCAAGGTTCGTTCACACCCGCTTTTTGCGGGCGCCTGATTATATTACCACATCACCTCTCCTTTGTCAACACTTTTTTCGCTTTTTTTTGAAAAAAGTCAGAGTTTCGCGTTTTTAAGATTTTTTCACCGATTTTTCTTAAATTATGTGTATTTCGATTGTTGAAAAAGCTGTGTGTTTTGATCTTATTTTAAAATTTCCCTTAACTTCATTAATATCTTTTTCTCTGCACGGGAGACCTGTACCTGTGTCATATTTAATAAGGCGGCGGTTTTACTTTGTGTAAAAAAATTAAAATATCTGTAATTGATTATTTTTTGCTCGGTGGGGTCAAGCTGCTTAAAGGCTTCGCTTAAATTAAGCTTATCGGAAATTTCATCTTCGGTGCTAACGGTCGGCAGATCGCATTCGCAAATGCCGTCCTCCCCTTCATAGGTGAGCGAAACTGTCGACTGGGCTGCCAGCGACGCTTCGGTGATTTCTTCGGGAGTAACATTTAACATTTCCGCCAATTCCGAAACGGTGGGCTGTCGACAGTGCTTCTGCTCGAATTTATTTTTTTCTTTAGCAATCTTTATACCGAGTTCCTTTATGCTTCTTGAAACCTTTATCGAACCGCCGTCCCTGAAAAGGCGGCGGATTTCACCCATAATGACCGGTACGGCGTAGGTTGAAAAGCAAAGTCCGCGTTCCCTATCGAAATTATCATAAGCCTTGACAAGTCCGATGCATCCCGTCTGATAGAGATCTTCATAATCTATTCCTTTTCCGACAAACCTCTTGCAAATGGAATGAACCAATTTAAGGTTTTCCTTTATGAATTCATCCCTTTTTTGTGGGCTTTTAACCATTAGCGCCAAAATTGTAACGCGGACTTATTTTTTTAACCATCGTAACCGTAGTTCCCTTGCCCGGCACCGAGGTTACCTTTACGGAGTCCATAAAGCTTTGCATAACCGCAAATCCGAGACCTGCCCGCTCCCCGCCGACCGTGGTATAAAGCGGCTCCATAGCCTTTTCTATGTTTTCGATTCCGCAGCCCTTGTCGCGTATGCGTATTCTTACCGAGTTATTGTCGCAAAGCTCTGCGGTTATGTAAATATTCCCGAGACCCTCTTTGTAAGCGTGTACTATGCAGTTGGTAACGGCTTCGGAAACGGCCGTTTTTATGTCATTGATTTCCTCAAGAGTCGGGTCCAGCTGCGCCGCGAATGCGGCAATACATGCCCGCGCAAAGCTTTCGTTGCTTGAACGGGATAAAAGGGTCATTGTAAATTTGTTTTTTATCTGCATTTTTCTACCTTCTTTCCAGTCTTGCCAGTCTTTCAATTCCGGCAAGCTTAAACATTTTATATATTTGAGGCGGAGCACCTGTTATATGTAACTCTGCCCCTGATTTTACAAGATTTCTATATCTGCCCATAACAAGCCCGATACCCGAGCTGTCCATAAAAGAAACATTCTTAAAATCAAGTATCAGCAAAGAGGGCATATTAAGCTCTACGGCATTGTCTATGGCTTCACGCATTTCTTTGGCGGTGTGATGGTCAAGCTCGCCGCAAAGATAAACGGTTACAACCTCGCCGCTCACATTAATTTCAACAGACACAAGATTACCTCCTGAATTTTTAAAATAAAAAAGGACAAGTCCTTTTTAAATATAAAGGCTTGTCCTTAAAAAAAATGTCGCAAACAGTAAGTAAATTAAAATTTTTTAAATTGCTCGTAAAGAATAGGCCGAATGGCCGACGCCAAGTAGAGCGAACCGAAAACGAAAACAGGCTCCCCGCTTGATAGCTCGACTGCTGTGCTGACCGCTTCGCGTAAGGTGGCAGCCGTTTGGCAGGGGCAGTATTTGCTTGCAGTTTTCTGCAGTTCGACACTATCCATCGACCGCGCCATTTCGGGTACATCTACCGCCACGGCCGCCTTGCAGTGCTTTAGGGTAATTCGCAGCACCTCGTTTACATCCTTGTCCTTCATCATGCCGATTACTGCTGTAACCCTGCCTGAATAGCGGGACAGCTCTTTGGCAAGGCTTTCGGCACCGTCTTGATTGTGGGCGCCGTCCAGAACGACAAGCGGGGACTTTGAAAAGACCTCCAGCCTTGCCGGAAAGCTTGCGTTTTTAAGACCCTCATATAGCGTTTGGTGGGGGATTCCCATTCCGCAGTTTTTAACCGTCTCAATAGCAATTAAGGCATTTTCTATTTGATACTCGCCGCAAAGGCCGATTTCAAAAGCTTCGCCTTTATATATAAATGTGCTGCCCGCAATATCTGAGCCTATTATTTCAAGCTTTTTAATATCCGGAATAAAGAGTTTCTGCGCGGCGCTTTTTATAACATTTAGCGCTTCATTTTTTTGATACGGTGAAGTAACAGTGGGCGCATCCCGCAGTATACCGCACTTTTCCTTTGCAATTTTTTCATATGTGTCCCCAAGTATGGCCGTATGGTCAAGGCCTATTTTGGTAATAACCGCCGCATACAGTTTATCAAGCACATTGGTGGCATCAAGTCTTCCGCCAAGGCCGGTTTCGCAAATTAAAATATCAATATTTTTATCCGCAAAATACAAAAAGGCGGCTGCGGTTATAAACTCGAACTCCGTAAGCTCGATTCCGGTATCTATTACCCTTTGCGCATAAAAAGCCAAATCTTCTTTTGAAATATATTCGCCGTTTATTTGTATGCGCTCTCTGAAATCCACAATATAGGGGGATATGAAAAGCCCCGTTTTAAATCCTGCGGTCTTAAAAACGCTTGAAAGCATTGCCGAAACCGAACCCTTGCCATTGGTGCCGGCAATATGTATGGAACCGAAGCGGTTTTGCGGATTGCCGAGTTTAGACATTACCGCCTTTATTCTGTGGAGCCCCGCAGGCTTTGAAAAATAGCCCAACGAATGTATGTAATTTAATGTTTCCTGATAATTCATACCCTCACCATTTAGAAAATACAGGCCGTCCCCGCGGGGGCAGCCTGTAAATTTAAATATTTTTCTTTATATCCGCAATATTTTCATTGATTACCTTGATTTTTTCAAGCACCTTTTCAAGCTGCGACTTCTGCTGCTCGACAAGACTTGCGGGAGCCTTTGCGACAAAGCCCGGGTTGTTAAGCTTCTTCTCAAAAAATTCCTTATCGGCCATAACCTTTTCAAGATCCTTGTTAAGGCGGGCAAGCTCGGCATTAAAGTCGACAAGCTCCTTCATGGGCATATAAACGGTAGCCGCATCGGTAATGACGCGAACCGCGCCTTCG
>JBMNVM010000161.1:0-3846 GCA_050946805.1 Acutalibacteraceae bacterium
CAAGCTTTTTGAAAGCGAGGACGGCGATGCTTTTTCGAAATACGCCAAAACAGGCGCATATGCCAACGCCTATACATCCTTTGACCGCACCTGCTATTTGTTTTCCTGCTCTAATAAATTCTATGAAAATCTTGACATTTTGTTATCCTTTGTTCAGTCCCCCTATTTTACCGAGGAAACAGTAAAAAAGGAGCAAGGCATAATCGGTCAGGAAATTCGGATGTATGACGACAGTCCATCTTGGCGTGTTATGTTCAACATGCTTGAATGTATGTACAAAAATCATCCCGTAAAAATTGATATTGCGGGCACTATTGACTCCATTTCAAAGATTGACCACAACCTTTTGTACGACTGCTACAATACCTTTTACAACCCATCAAATATGTTTATCTGCATTGCGGGAAATGTTGAGGCTGACGATGTTTTAAAGCGTATTTCGGATAACATCAAGCCTTCAACCCCGAATGAGATTACAAGAATAAAACCCGAGGAGCCGTATAATATCGTAAAACCTTATATTGAACAAAGTTTTGAAGTGGCTCAACCGATGTTCTGCTTTGGTTATAAAGAGGCTATGACCGCCCCCGAAAAGACCGAAAAGGAAAAGGTTATAACCGAAATGCTGCTTGAAATTATTGCGGGAGATGCCTCACCCTTGTATAAAAAACTCGTAAACGAAGGGCTTATTAATGACAAGTTTTCCTCCGAGCATTTTTGCGGCAACGGTTATTCTGCCATTATTTTTGACGGTGAGTCATCCGACCCGAAGCGTGTGGCCGAGGAAATCAAGCAGGAGGTTGAGCGCCTGAAGAACGAAGGGATTGATAAAAAGCTCTTTTCCGCCATACGTGCCGGCATGTACGGCGATGCTATAAGCCAGTTTAACGATGTGGACAGCATAGCATCCATGCTTGTTAACTGCGCCATGAACGACTGCGGACTCTTTGACGAGCTTAAATTCCTAAAATCGGTTACAGTTGAGGATATTCAGCGAAAACTTATAACTCTTGACAATGAAAATACGGTTTTGTCTGTCATTAATGTGAAGTGAGAGGGGTTAAAATGGAAGTTATTATTTTCGGATTAAAGTTAAAGCTTAACCCTGTGGCCTTTACAATTCCTTTAGGCTCAAAGCATTGGGACGTTTACTGGTACGGCATTATCATAGCCTTTGGCTTCTTTCTTGCTATGTCCTACGGCTACAAATTCGCGCCGCGGTTTAATATTAATACCGACCGAATGTTGGACGTTGTACTGGTTACCGTGCCGGTATCAATCCTTTGCGCGCGTATTTATTATTTGCTGTTTGACGGCGAAAAGCTTGAAAGCATCGGCGACTTTTTCGGTTTTAACGATTCCTCCGGTTTTGCGGGGCTTGCCATTTACGGCGGGGTTATCGGCGCGTTTACAACCGGTGCATTGATGTGCAAGTTAAGGAAGATAAATATTCTTGATATGTTCGACCTTGGAGCTTTGGGTTTTTTAATCGGCCAAGCAATCGGCAGATGGGGCAACTTTGTAAATCAGGAGGCTTTCGGAGGTTTCACCGGCAGCAAATGGTGGGGCATGCAAAGCGAGCGCACCGTTTATTATATGGGTGCAGAAGGGCTTGTACACCCTTGCTTCCTTTATGAATCGGTTTGGTGCATTGTTGGCTTTGTTCTGCTTCATATTTTAAGCGAAAAGCGCAAATTCAGCGGTCAAATAGTCCTTATGTACTGCGCATGGTACGGCTTCGGCCGCGGATTTATTGAACTTTTGCGTACCGACAGCCTGATGTTAGGCCCCGTAAAGGTCTCCGCCGCCCTTTCCTTCGCGTTATGCATTTTTGCGGTAATTCTGCTTTCTTATATATTCCACAAACAGCGTAAAACCGCTGCCGAAACCACATATGTATCGGTTTTCTCCGAAAATTTGGCCGATGACGAATCTGATGAAATGTCCGACCAACCTCGGGAGGATACCGAAGACAGCGTGGTTTTGGAGGAGACTGGCGAAGGCGAGGCTGTGGAGAATGTCCCAAATAGCAAACCGCAGGATAATGCTCAAGAAGACACGATAGAAAACAATACCGCCAACTACGAAACGCAAGACAATAATACAGACAGCGAATCACAGGAAAACGCCGTTGGAAATGACAACGAAAAGCCTGCTGATAATGACTTGAAATCTTACGATGAACCGGTAAATTCTAAAAGCGAAAGTGAAGATAAAAATGGCTAAAATAATTGACGGAAAAATTATCTCCGCCGCCGTTAAGGAGCGGGTAAAAAACGGCGTTGCCGAGCTTAACAGCAAGGGAATCATAGTAGGCCTTGCCGTAATAATCGTTGGCGAGGATCCGGCTTCAAAAGTGTATGTTGCCAACAAAAAGAAGGCCTGCGAGGTTTTGGGCATAATATCCGAAGAATACGCACTGCCCGAGAGTACGACCGAGCAGGAGCTTTTAAGCCTTATTAATGAACTTAACAACAAAAAAAGCATTAACGGAATTTTGTGTCAGCTGCCCTTGCCGCGGCACATAAACGAGAAAACGGTAATTGACGCCATTTCACCCGAAAAGGATGTCGATGCCTTCCACCCGCAGAACGTTGGCAAAATCATGATTGGCGACTATGATTTTGTTCCCTGCACACCGGCAGGTGTTATGGAAATGCTAAAATATGAAAACATTGATATTGAAGGTAAATCCTGCGTAGTCATAGGTCGTTCAAATATTGTGGGCAAACCCATGAGTATGTTGATGTTACATAAAAACGCAACCGTAACAATCTGCCATTCAAGGACAAAAAATCTTAAAGAGGTCTGCCGTCAGGCCGACATACTTGTTGCCGCCGTCGGCAGAGCCGGATTTGTAACCGCCGATATGGTAAAACCCGGTGCGGTTGTTATTGATGTTGGCATAAACCGTGAAAATGGGCATCTTTGCGGCGATGTTGACTTTGAGAATGTAAAAGACATAGCTTCGGCAATCACCCCTGTTCCCGGGGGAGTAGGTCCCATGACCATTGCCATGCTAATGCAGAACACCTTAACGGCCGCAAAGAAGCAAAATAATGTCTGACAGGTGATTTTTTGAAAAAAAGTATTATAACACTTCTGTTTTTGTGTTTGTTTTCGGTAACCGCATTGGCGGCAAATACGGTTTCCATAACACCTTACGGCGAGTTTTTCGAGTATTCAAAGAGTCCAAAAAAGGTGGAGGAAATATTGAATTTAGACTCCGCCGAGCTTTCTAAGACCATTAACGATAACCATATAACTTTTCTTGCTGTCAACGCCACAAACACAAAGCAGATTCAATTAAAGCAAAGCGAGACCGATTTTTCAAGCAGCGTTGTAAATCTTACCAACCTTTCGAATGAAAGCATCAATTCCCTGCTGCCCGACATTACCGGACTTGAAAACATTAAGGGAGAGATTGTTACCTTAAAAGCTCAAAAATTTGTGAAAATCAACCTCCGCTCGGACAATGGTAAGGACAACTACATCCTGACCCGGTATTTCACGGTCGCCAACCGGAAAATATATACATTAAGCTTTTACACTAAGGACGGAGAGGATACCGAGTATATCGACAAAACCTTTTTAACCCTGTCATCCCCCGACTTTTTAGCAGATACCGATAATGATATGACCGAAAGAAAATTAAAAAGTATCCGTACCGTTACCATTATCGGCGCCGCCCTCCTTTCTATTATCTGTGTGGTTTTGTTAGCAAGCATTATTATTGATATTTTCAAAAAGAAAGCTGACACTAAATAAGGACAGAATTTATAATATGCACACCAAAAATTAAACACTTTTGTGGTGCATATTAATTTCCGTCCCTATTATACACTC
>JBMNVM010000162.1:0-3830 GCA_050946805.1 Acutalibacteraceae bacterium
ATAGTTGCAATTATTATAATTGAGAGGTATTTGTTATGAAAAATAAAGGACTGATAATTCTTCTGTCAGTTATCGGAGTACTGATACTCCTTATTTCCATGGTTATCGGCAGCTATAACGGCCTTGTTGAAAAACGTGAAAAGGTTGAAACGGCAAGCGCTGCAATTTCAACACAGCTTCAAAGGCGTGCAGATCTTATTCCTAACTTCGTGGCAACCGTAAAAGGATATTCCGATTATGAGAAAGAAACCTACACCGCTGTAACCGAAGCTCGCTCGGCAGTTGCCAAAGCCGCAACTCCCGCCGAACAGGCTGCGGCTGCGGAGCAGCTTGATAGGGCAATTTCGGTTTGGGTAAACGCCGTAACTGAGGCTTATCCGGATCTTAAAGCCAACGAACAATATCGTGCCTTGACCGATGAGCTTGCAGGCACCGAAAATCGTATTGCAACCGCCCGCCGCGATTATAACGAAAGCGCAAAGGAATATAATATTTCTATTAAGAAATTCCCAAGGAATATTATTGCCGGTATCTTCGGCTTTGATTCTTATGAATATTTTGAGGCCGACAGCTCCGCTCAAGATGTACCGCAAGTGAGCTTTTAATACGGTATGAAAAGATTATTATGTATTTGTGCGGCGGTACTGCTGCTTTTGTCGCTGTGCGGGTGCGAAAGTGAGGAAAAGTATCCTAACCCTACGGATAAGTTTTTTGTAAACGACTTTGCCGGTGTTATTGACGATACCGCCGAAGCCGAATTTTACTCAAAAGCTGCCGCTTTAGACAAGGCGACAACCGCGCAGGTGGTAATCGTAACGGTCGAAAGTCTCGGCGGCGAGGAACCGGCTGATTACGCTCTGGAGCTTGGCAGGCGCTGGGGTGTCGGCAACAAGGAGACCGACAACGGCGTTGTCATTCTGCTTTCGCGTGATGACAGGGAAATTTATATAGCCGTCGGCTACGGGCTTGAAGGCGCCCTGCCCGACAGCAAGACCGGCAGAATTATTGACATTTACGGTCTTGAATATCTGAAAAAGGACGATTTTTCAAAAGGTTTAATTGCTATCGGAGAGGCAATAATAAATGAGGTGTACATTGAGTACGACCTCCAGCCGGAGCAGGGATATGTTCCGGTTGATAATCTGCCCGATACCGAGGATGTAGACCTTGCACAAGTCGGTATTTCCTGGATTGTATTAATAATAATTATTATTGTAATCGCGGGGCTTTCCCGTCGGTTCGGAGGATTTTGGTTTTTCTTCGGTCCTACCGGCAGGGGCGGCTTTGGCGGAGGCGGCTTCCACAGCGGCCGAGGTGGCGGCGGTTTCGGAGGATTTTCGGGCGGCGGAGGCTCGTTCGGCGGCGGAGGCGCCGGAAGGAGCTTCTAACAAACTAAATGGGGTTTTTTCACAATGGCGAATTTTTTTGACGATAAGCAGTACGGCGAATATTTCAAGACTTTGGACAACCAATTAAAGCCGAAAGAGGAACCTTTAAAAATTGAAGAGCAAAGCCCTGCGCCCCAAAAACCGCAGGCAAAAAAACGCAAGGGAATATATAAAACCTATCATATAAGGCATTTCGGGTTAATATGCGTTGCGGCGCTTCTTGTTTTGGCAATGGTGATAGCCTTATCTGTCAGGGGTTGTACCGACAGACGGGAAAACGAAGATATTCAAAAAACTGCATCGGCAGAAAATGCGGCAAATGAGCTTAAAAGCATGAAGGCTTCAAAAGTAAGCTTTGATTTTACGGCCGACACAGCGGAAATTCCGGCCGAAAATGATGCGAAAGCCGCGATTATAATCAGAAAATCAGACAATTTCGTTGTTGCGGCAAGAAACCCGCACGAGCGTGTTTTCCCTGCTTCTACCCTTAAAATCATGACCTTGCTGGTAGCTGTTGAAAATATTAGTGATTTTAACGACACCTTTACAATGTCCTATGAAATAACCGACCCGCTTTATAAGGCGGAAGCTTCGGTGGCCGGATTTTTAAACGGCGAAAGGGTATCAATGACCGACCTTTTGTACGGGCTTATTCTTCCGTCCGGAGCTGATGCCGCCGTAGGTCTTGCGGTCAAGATTGCGGGTAGCGAAAAGGCATTTGTCGACCTTATGAACAAAAAGGCAAAGCAACTGGGGCTTAAAGACACCCATTTTGCAAACGCTTCGGGGCTTCACGACCAAAACAACTATACTTCCGCCTATGATATGGCGATTATTCTTGATACCGCTATGCAAAACCCGCTGTGCAGGGAAATTCTTTCGACCTACCAGTACACAACCGCCAAGACCGAGCAAAACCCCGATGGGATTTTGCTTTCAAGCACCCTGTTTTCCCATATGTACGGAACCGAGCCTGAAACGGCGGTCATAAAAGGCGGCAAAACGGGGTTCGTGAACGAAGCCGGATATTGCGTTGCCTCCTTTGGGGAAAATATAGAAGGCAGCGAGGAATATATCGTGGTTACGATGGGCAATTCGTCAAAATGGCCGGCATTTTACGGTCAGATTGACCTATATAAAGAATTTGCAAAATAAAAAATGGCTGTCCCGCTAAAGAAAAAGCACAAGCGTTTGTGTTTTTTCAAAAATGGGGCAGCCGTTAGTCTGTAAAGTATTTAAAGCGAACAGGGGGGATTTTATGGAAAGGGATTTATGGCTTTATCTTAAAACCGCCAAAAAGCCGATTGTCCTTTACGGAATGGGCAACGGCGCAGATAAAATCATCAAGGTTCTAAGCGACTACGGGATTTCCCCCGCCGGCGTTTTTGCCAGCGACGGCTTTGTACGCGATAAATATTTTCACAATATGAAGATTGAAAGCTATCGGGAAATTAAGAAAAGGCTCGGCCAAATGATTGTTCTGCTGTGCTTTGGCACAGCAAGGACGGAGGTTATTGAGAATATAAAAAGTATTTCGGGCGAACAGGAGCTTTACGCTCCCGACGTGCCGGTAATCGGTGACGGGCTTTTCAATCTTTTCTATTATGAAAAGAACCGCACCGCCTTTGATGATATATATTCCCTCCTTGCCGACCAAAAATCAAAACATACCTTTGAGAATGTTATTAAGTATAAAATCAGCGGTAAAATTGAATATTTGTTTGACTGCGAAGCAAATAAAAACGAGCCGTATGAGAGCTTTTTTGAAAAGCGTGCGAATGAACACTTTTTGGATCTTGGCGCTTACAACGGAGATACAGTATTGGATTTCATAAAAAGAAATCCTGATCACAAAAAAATAACGGCGGTAGAGCCCGACCGAAAAAACTTTAAAAAGCTTATTTTAAATACGTCAAAGTATGAGAATATAAATTGTTTTAACCTTTGCGTTTCGGATTTTGACGGCAAAGGCGGCTTTAGCGCTTGCGCGGGCAGAAACTCCGCCGCTTCAAAGACCGGTGCCGAAACGGATTTTTCAACGGTTGATACCCTTCTTGCAGACGAAGATGCAACCCTTATAAAAATGGATATCGAGGGGGAGGAAAAAAGGGCAATTATGGGTGCATATAAAACCATAAAACTACATAAACCCCGAATGATTATTTCCTGCTACCACCGCACCGAGGATCTGCTTTCAATCCCCCAAGCGGTCTTTTCAATACGCCAGGATTACCGCATTTACATGCGCCACTTTGCTTACCTGCCTGCGTGGGATACGGTTTATTATTTTGTTTAAATTTATATATGAAACAAAACGGGATGAAGCCTGTAAAGCCTCATCCCGTTTTACTATTTTGAAATCATTTTAAGTAAATTTCCGCCGAATACCCGCTGCCTTGCATCCTCGCCCAGCTTCATTTCGTCAATGACCTCATTCAAGCT
>JBMNVM010000163.1:0-3820 GCA_050946805.1 Acutalibacteraceae bacterium
CAGCCGCCGTTCAGTGTCTTACGGCTCTGCCCTGCCTCTTTTTTGTTGATACCCTGCCGCTTTACGACAGTTCTAAAAAATTAGCTTCAGTAGGTGCCATGATAGCCGGAAAAACCGGCGCCCAGCAGGTTGAGCAGGCCAATGCCGCGGTTCTTAATTCATTGGATCTTTTCCCTGCCGGCACCGTAACCCTTCACAAAATGCAGGTGCTCTCCGAAAACGACCTGCAGGACACCCTGATACGCGCCGCCTCTTTGACCGAGGCCATGCAAAGCCCATTGGCCTCCATTTTCAAAAAAATCGCAGGCGAAAGCAATATTACGGTTTTCCCCGATTCCGATACCGTTAAGTACGAGGAAGGCTTGGGGCTTTCCGGCTGGGTGGACAACCGGCTTTTGTTTATAGGAAACCGAACCCTTATGGAGGCTCACGAGATTGCCGTTCCAAGCGTTTCTCTTGACCATAAAATACTGCGGCAGGGATATTTCCCCGTCTATGTCGCTACCAAAAGCAAGGCCTGCGCTTTGCTGATTGTAAAGTACAACGTGCATGAAAGGATTTCAAGAGAGCTTCAAAAACTTACCGGTGCCGGCGTTACACTGCTTATAAAAAATTCAGACTCGAATCTTACCGAAGAAATGATTTGCGACTACTTAGGTCTTTACAGCGATTCGGTTAAGGTTATGTCGTCAGCCGGATGTCACATATTCTCAAACACGGTAGTTCCGGCAAAAACATACTCCGCTCCGGCAAGCTTTAAGACCAATCCTTTGGGACTTCCGACCATACTTAATTGCGCCGGAAGGATAAAGCGTTCAAACATACTGCTTACAACGATATATGTTTTATCGGCGGTAATCGGAATACTGTTTTTCGCTTATTCCTCCTTTGGAGGCTCCGGTTCACTTTTAGGCGACACAACACTGCTTATATACGGTCTTGCCACAACAGCCGTTTCATATTTAATATATCTTACCCAAAAACCGTAGGAGGAGACAAAATGAGTAATAAAAAGTTTTATCTGACTACCGCAATAGCCTACACGTCCCGCAAGCCGCACATCGGCAACGCATACGATATTGTGCTTGCGGACATGATAGCGAGATATAAAAGGATGATGGGCTTTGATGTTTTCCTTATGACCGGTTCGGACGAGCACGGCCAGAAGATTGAAGAATGTGCCAAAGCCGCAGGTATTTCCCCAAAAGAATATGTCGATAAGGTTTCAACCGAAATAAAGGCGGTTTGGGACAGCCTTAACACCAGCTATGATAAATTCATCCGCACGACCGACAAGGACCATGAAAACGCCGTTGCGAAAATCTTTACGAAGCTCTACGAACAGGGCGACATTTACAAAGGAAATTACGAAGGCAAGTACTGCGTTCCCTGTGAGTCCTTCTTTACTCCTTCGCAGCTTGTAGACGGCAAATGCCCCGACTGCGGCCGCGAAGTGATCGACTCAAAGGAAGACGCCTACTTTTTGCGGCTTAGCAAATATCAGGACAGGCTGCTTGAGTATTATGAGCAGAACCCTGATTTCATAAAGCCCGAATCCCGCAAAAACGAGATGATAAACAATTTCCTAAAACCCGGACTTTCTGACCTTTGTGTTTCAAGAACCTCCTTTAAATGGGGTATTCCGGTCGAATTTGACAAGGACCATGTAATTTATGTCTGGATTGACGCGCTTTCGAATTATATTACCGGAATCGGCTACAATCCTGACGGCAGCAGTGAGCAGTTCGAGGCTCTGTGGCCGGCCGATTTGCATGTTATCGGTAAGGATATTGTGCGCTTCCATACAATTTACTGGCCGATTATTCTTATGGCTTTGGGGCTTCCTCTTCCTAAACAGGTTTTGGGTCATCCGTGGCTGCTGGTTGGCGACGACAAAATGTCCAAATCCAAGGGCAACGTAATTTACGCCGACGAGCTTGCCAAACGCTTCGGTTCTGATGCGGTGCGTTATTATCTTTTGTCCGAAATTTCCTTTACGCAGGACGGCACTATTACCTATGAAAACTTCATAACAAAATTCAACGCCGACCTTGCAAACACCCTTGGAAACCTTGTAAACCGCTCTATTGCCATGACTAATAAATATTTCGGCGGCAAAGTAACAAAGGGTCAGTCAAGCGAAAAATGCGATGACGAGCTTTTGGCGGCGGCGAACGATACCATAAAAGAATATTGCGACAAAATGGACAGCTACCACAATGCTGATGCCTGCGAGGTAGTTATGAATTTCGCCAAACGCTGCAACAAGTATATTGACGAAACTACACCGTGGGCGCTTGCCAAAGATGAGGCCAACAAGGAAAGGCTTTCTTGCGTGCTTTATAATCTTTTGGAAAGCATCCGCCTTTTGGGTCTTATGCTTTCTCCCGTTATTCCGGACAGCTCGGATAGTATAAAGAAACAGCTTAACTGCGACAATTCCACCCTTGCTTTCGGGGCTGTGGAAGAATACCATGTAGGCGAAGCTACACCCTTGTTTGCAAGGCTTGACACGGAAAAGGTATTGGCCGAAATCGCCGCCGAAACCGAAGCGGCAAAAGGAGCTTCGCAAGCCGAAAATGTCGCAACGCTTAGCCAAATCGGTATTGAAGATTTTGCGAAAGTAGAGCTAAAGGCCGCAAAAATCATAGCCTGCGAGCCCATACCAAAGGCCAAGAAGCTTTTAAAGCTCACCCTTGATGACGGCAGCGGCAAGCCGCGTGTTGTGGCTTCCGGAATTGCGAAATGGTACAAGCCGGAGGAGCTTATAGGTCATACAGTTGTGGTTGTGGCCAACCTTAAACCGGCGGTGCTTTGCGGGGTTGAATCAAACGGAATGATTCTGGCCGCCGATTGTGCAAAGGACGAGGTTAAGGTATTGTTTATTGACGGTATTCCGCAGGGCAGCAAGATAAGATGATGGAGTTTATAAACGAAACCCCGCTGACAGCGCCTTTGATTTTCGACAGCCATGCCCATTATGACGATGACAGGTTTGAGGGAATCAGGGACGAGTTGCTTGCCGCACTGCCAAGTGCCGGTGTTAGTGGAATTATAACCTGCGGCTGCGATTTCGAATCAACCGAAAAAGCGAAAACACTTTCGGAGCGTTACGATTATATCTACTTTACCGCAGGAATACATCCGGGCAACATTTCGTGCGCGGAAAATATTCCGCTTGAAGCTTGTATGGACAAAATCAAAGAATATACCAAGCTTGAAAAGTGTGTGGGTATTGGAGAAATCGGGCTTGATTATTATTGGACAAAGGACAATATACCCCGCCAGAAAGAGATTTTTTCAGCACAGATGAAGCTTTCAAAAGAGCTTGATTTGCCGGTCGTGGTGCATGACAGGGAGGCTCACGCCGACACTCTTGATCTATTAAAGCAATTTAAGCCTAAGGGAGTTCTTCACAGCTTCAGCGGATGTGTTGAAATGGCAGAGGAAATTTATAAGCATAATATGTATATCGGCATAAACGGCACAGTGACATTTAAAAACGCCCGAAAGCTTCCCGAAGTTATAAAGCGAATGCCCCTTGACCGTTTCCTGCTGGAAACCGATGCACCCTATCTGGCTCCGGTTCCTTACAGGGGCAAAACCAACAATTCCGCAATGATTTATCTTACCTGCCAAAAAATCGCGGAAATCCGTGAAATTTCGGTCGAAACGGTTTTGAAATACGCCCTTGAAAACACAAAAAGGCTTTATAATTTGGATTAATTTAACTTAAAATTTTTAATTTGTATAAATCACCCCATTTTACAGATACTATCTGTGAAAGTGGGGTGAATTTTAAATGGAGAACAATAGAAAC
>JBMNVM010000164.1:0-3807 GCA_050946805.1 Acutalibacteraceae bacterium
ACGGTTTTTGCATTTTTTATATTAAAAGCCGTCTTTGATTCATGTTTTCGGTTAGGAATTATTTGCCGAAATTTTCAAAAACGGCAAAAACGGCCGATTTAGCTTCTATATTCAGCTAAACCGGAGTGAACAGCAATTTTAACTAAGTAAAGTCCTAAAGCAAGATTTTTGAAAAAAAGACCAAAGTGCGAATGCACAATGGTCTGTATTGATACTGAAAAATAGGGTTTGCACAGCCGTATCTGATATGTTTAAAAATTTATGCCTGATTATTGGCTAAAAATGCGTCGTGCACTACCTCGACCGCCCTGTCGGCATATTTTGAATCTATGAGAACCGAAATTTTAATTTCGCTTGTAGAAATCATGTGGATATTAATGCCGGCATCAAACAACGCTTCGAACATTTTGGAAGCAACACCGGGATGGCTTTCCATGCCGGCGCCAACAACCGATACTTTAGAAAAGTTTTCGGTAACCGTGATGTTCTTATACTGCAAAACATCGGCAAGGTCTTTAATGGCTTCAACGGCCTGAGCGCTGGAATCGCGTGAAACGGTGAAGGTTATATCCTTTGTGCCGTCGCGGCCGACCGACTGGAGAATAATATCAACATTAATTTTATAGTTTGCCAACTTGTTGAAGATTTTGAAGGCAACTCCTGGAGTGTCCTGCAATCCTATAATGGAGATTGTAGCAATATTACTGTCTTTAGCCACACCTCTTATTAGCGTTTTTTCCATTTTTACTGTCTCCTTTACTATTGTACCGGGTTTATCTTCCAAGCTTGAAAGAACCTCGAGCTCTACATTGTATTTTTTAGCCATTTCAACCGAGCGGTTGTTTAAAACCTGCGCTCCGAGAGTGGCAAGCTCAAGCATTTCGTCATAGGCTATTTCGCTCATTTTAACCGCATTTGGTACCTTTCGGGGGTCTGCCGAATAAACACCGTCAACATCGGTATATATCTGACAGAGATCAGCCTTCATGGTTGCCGCGATTGCAACGGCGCTGGTGTCCGACCCGCCTCTTCCGAGGGTTGTTATGTCGTCATATTTGTTAATGCCCTGAAATCCGGCGACGATTACAATGTTGCGCTTTGCAAGTTCGTTCCTTATACGTTCGGTGTTAACCTGTTTAATACGCGCAATTCCGTGGTTGGAGTCGGTGTAGAATCCGGCCTGCCAGCCGAGTAAAGAAATTACCGGGAATCCCAGCTTTTCAATCGCCATGGCAAGTAAAGCTATTGACATTTGCTCACCGGCGGACAGCAGCATATCCATTTCTCTTTTAGAAGGTCCGGCGCTGTTAATCTCAAGCGCCTTTTCGATAAGCTCATCCGTCGTGTCGCCCTGCGCGGATAGAACAACCACGACATCATGGCCTTTTTTGTAGTCCTCAATAATCTTGTTTGCAACGTTGAACACTCTATCTTTATTTGCGACCGATGAGCCGCCGAATTTCTTTACAATAAGAGACATATAGTTTTAAACCCCCGTAATCATCGTGTGTAATGCCCGGATTTTGCAATTTTTAAATTCTGAAAGCTTTGAATTTATACTTACAAAAGGCTCCGCTTCGGTAATGAAACAAATTTCCTTGGCGTATTCGTTCCCAATGTATTTAATATCGCCGAATACCTCTTTATATTTTGCGGTTAGGCCTTCGTAATCATCGCCGATTATTCTTACAAACATTCTGCCCTTTTCGTCGGCATTGTCGGCAACAAAATTTTTGTCCCCGTCTTCCCAGTAGAGGTATTTTCTGGAACCTATGTGTTTGGCACAGTCAATAATATCCGCAACCACAGCACTGGCGGTCGCGTTTTTGCCGGCTCCCTTGCCGTAGAACATGACCTCTCCGGTCTGGTCGCCCGTTACCATGATTGCATTGAAAACGCCGTGAACGTTTGAAAGCATGTGGTCACGGCTTATGACGGTGGGGCGAACCCACGCGCGAATACGTCCGTCCTCAAGCCTTTCGGCATGCCCTATAAGCTTAATAACACAACCGAAGCAATCGGCCGCCGCCACATCTTCAAGCGTGATTTTTGAAATGCCTTCGGTTCTTACCTGTTCGGGGTAAACATGCTTGCCGAAGGCAAGGGTCGCAAGAATGCAGACCTTGCGGCAGGCATCATAGCCCTCAATATCATCGGTGGGATCCTTTTCGGCATAGCCTTTGTCCTGCGCCAGCTTCAAAGCATCATCAAAATTCATGTTATCCACTATCATTTTATTTAAAATGAAGTTGGTTGTTCCGTTAAGAATACCGGAAAATTCGGTTATTTCGTTTGAGGCTAAACACTGCATCATAGGGCGCAGTATCGGTATTCCGCCGCCAACGCTTGCCTCGAAAAGGAAGTTGACGTTGTTTTCATTGGCAATTTTAATAAGCTCTGCCCCTTTTGCGGCGACAAGCTCTTTGTTGGATGTTACAACACTTTTTCCGGCCAACAGGCATTTCTTTATAAAATCATAAGCGGGATTTATTCCTCCCATAGCCTCCGCAACGATTTTAACACTGTCGTCCTTTAGTATAATATCAAAATCCTTTATAAATTTATCCCTGTACGGAAGGTTGTCAAAATTCCGCAAATCAAGAATGTATTTTACATTAATGCTGTCTTTAATGCGGCTTGATATTCGGGAATTATGGAAGATTAGAATTTCGGCGACTCCTGAGCCTACAACTCCATGACCCATAATGGCAACGTTCATATTTTATCTCCTTAAGGCGAATATTAGAATACAAAACCGTCATAATTATTATGATGGCAGATATTATATTTTTTACCAAAATTATTACTTAAATTATTTCTTATTATTATATTACATTCTTTTTTTAAAATCAACATAAAAAGACAAAAGTTCGTTTTTTTGGCTTATATGTAAAAAATAAAGGGAAGGGAGAGAATTTTTTTGGAAGAGCAGGCAAAGAAAAGCTTTATTATTAATGTTATTTTTATAGGACTTTGGGGGGCAATATTTTTTTACACCGGCAAGTTTCTGCTTCACTATCTTCTCCCATTTGTTGTGGCGGGTTGTGTGGCAGCTATCATGCAGTCGCCGGCGGAAAAGATAGCACAAAAGACCCGCCTTAGAAAGGGTATTGTCGCGGCAATTTTGTCGGCAATACTTTATCTTGCTGTGGCGGCAATCTGCGTTTTACTGATTTTCAAAATATTCTCTTTTACGGGAAACGCTTTGGCAAACATCAATAATCTCGGTACCGAAGCCACAAATCTTTTGAATTTAACACAGGATATATTCACAAAAGTATTTAAAAATTTTTCTCCCGAAGTTAAAGATGCCGCCAAAAGCATTGTCGCAAATATTATTACAAGCATCGTCCAAAAATTATATGACTTTTTGTCCGATACCGCAACCAATATTGTAAAAACCGCTCCGGAATTCTTCTTCAGCAGCATCGTAGCCCTTGCGGCCACCTGTTATATAGCAAAAGATTACGACAAGCTTTTAAAATTTATAAAAAATATCTTATCCGAAAAAACTGTTACGGCGCTTTCGAAAATTAAAACCATCCTTAAATCTTGCGTTTTGAAAATACTGCTGGGGTACCTTACCTTGATGGTTATAACCTTCTTCGAGTTACTTTTGGGGCTTTTGATAATCGGCGTAAAAAACGCGCTGATTGTAGCGCTTGTAATAGCGGTAATAGATATTCTGCCGGTACTCGGCACCGGTGTTGTGCTGCTGCCGTGGGGAATTTTCAATATAATCATCGGCAATACGGGACAGGGAATAGGGCTTATGTTTTTGTATATCGCAATAATTATTATAAGAAA
>JBMNVM010000165.1:0-3787 GCA_050946805.1 Acutalibacteraceae bacterium
AGACCGAGCGAATGCTTGAAAATGTATTATATCAAGCCAACAGCAAAAGAAAAATTGATTTTGGGCTATTTTTGAACCCAAGAAGAGCAGCCGCTGTCTTTGCAAGTGTTATATGCCTAACCGCGGCGCTGATGGTTCTTAAAAATCTTAATAAAATCAGTTCGGAAGTACCTTTAAAAGACAAGGAAATTGTAACTGCCGACGATGCCGCCGGAAGCAACAAAAACCCTGATACGACTGCAAGAGACAACTTTACGGAGGACAGCATTGCTCCCCGTATCAACGAATTCCAAATTGATGACAAACACTATATTATCTTAAGTGAGAATTATAAAGCAGACTTCGGTTTTCCGAAAAATATAAGCGAAAGCGACATCGGCGAAAAGATTACTACCATCACCACAAGCGTTGATAAAAGCCTTATCGGGTGCGATGTTTACTTCTACAAGCCCGCCGGCTCGCAGGCAGTGGTGGCTGTTAAAAAGGCGGACGAATATACTTTATACAAGTTTTTGGCATTTGAAAGCTACAATAACAATAAGGATAAAGATGCTGCCGACTATCTTAACCTCTACGGCATTAAGACTGCTGCCGATATTGCAAAAATTCAGTTTATCGGCCACACTGATGTGGCAAAACTTAACGGTAAGCTTGATATGATTTCCGAAATGACAAACAGAGCTGATATTGAAAAGTTTTATAACTTTTATTCGGTAATCAAGGATTCAAGCGACGAATACTTTGATAAGCTCTATAATTTCCGCAAAGATTTTGACCGCGGCAGCAACTCGGGTACTGTTACCACCGATGAAATTCCGCCCGATTATCTTCCCCAAAACGCCGCCGACACGCCAATTACAAAAGATGACGGGAATGTCGGATCCGCAGAAAAGCACGCCACTAAAGAGGTTACGGAACCCAAGCCCGCTACCTCCGGTGCGATTGATATGGGCGAAACATCTGTTGGAGGCAGCGCAGGTGCAGGCGCGCTGGCCGACTCGGTTACCGTTAGGATTTACAACAAAAACGGTGTATATTACGAAGCCGAATATTACCCGAATATCGGTTTTATTTCAAGGCATAAAGTAAACAATGACTTTGCCGAATTTTTGAAAAACTTTATTAAATAAACGACAATCTCCTCCGCGCAGAATTTGGCGCAAAAAGACCGCTTGCCATACCTTAACAGTATGGTAAGCGGTCGCTTTATTTTTATACTTTTTTGCCGTAAATAACCTTGCCGGGGTTGAGTATTCCGTTGGGGTCAAAAACATTTTTAATGCCCTGCAAAAGTGCCAAAGTCTGGTCGTCCAGAAAATCGCAAAGGTAGCACTGCTTTGCATGACCGATTCCATGCTCGCCCGAAACGGCACCTCTTAATTCCTTAGCCTTTTTATACATTTTATCCATAGCAAGATTTAATTTTTCTTCCCATTCCTCGTCAGAAAGATTGTCGCGAAGCACGTAAATATGTAGATTTCCGTCCCCCGCGTGGCCAAAATACTTAATCCTCATGGAAAGCTCGTCTTCAAGGGTTTCTACATACTGCACCATATCATTAATGCGGTTGCGGGGAACCACAACGTCAACCTCATCCATTTCGGTTGTGGAATTTTTTATAGCTTCAAGAAATGCTCCCCTTGCCTTCCAAACCGCGTCGTTTCGCTCCTCGGTATCAAGAATAAATACATCAGGCGCACCAAGCGACAGGCAAAGCTCGGCCACAGCCTCGTAGTCCTTCTCAATCTCCTTTTTGTCGTTTCCGTCGAACTTTAAAAGCAGATACGCGTTATAATCCCTGTCCGGGAATTTTACGCCGAGATAGCTTTCCGCATCAATAATAACCTGCCTTTGCATAAACTCAATAGCGGTCGGCACAGCCTTTGATTTTATTATTTCCGGAACGGTGTCAATAGCGTCTTTAAGGGTTTTGAAGGGTACCAGCAAACTGATACTTTTTTGCGGCAGCGCCAGAAGCTTTAATGTGGCCTTTGTAATAATTCCCAGTGTGCCTTCGGAACCGACTAAAAGGTCTTTAAGCGCATAGCCGGAGCTGTTTTTAACAATCTTGCCGCCTAAATTAACAACACAGCCGTTTGGGAGGACTACCTCCAGTGCCATTACATAATTTCTTGTAACGCCGTATTTTACCGCCCTCATTCCGCCGGCGTTGGTGCTGATATTACCGCCGATGGTGGCGGTCTTTTCACCCGGGTCGGGGGGATAGAAGAAACCGTTATCCTCGGTAAACTGGGCAAGATCCATTAATAGCACTCCGGGTTCGACCGTTACGGTAAGGTTTTCCCTGTCAAGCTCAAGGATTTTATTCATGCCGGAAAGATCTATAACTATGCCGCCGTATACAGGCACCGCAGCGCCGACAAGTCCGGTTCCCGCCCCTCTGGGGGTTACGGGAATTAAATTGTCGTTCGCGTATTTTAAAACCTTGCTTACATCATCGGTTGAAGCGGCTTTTACCACAATATCCGGCATTACACTTTTTGATGATAGCTCATCCCTGCCGTAATCGCTGCCGATTCCCTCGCCAAAAAGCACCTTATTCTCATCGCCAAGAAGTTGGCATAAGGCGGCAAAATCCTTTTCGGTTACCGTATTATATTTTTTATCCATTTATGCCTTCTCCTTTGCTAATCATTTGGGTAAGCCGTGGCAATACTTCGTAAATATCGCCGACAATGCCGTAATGGGCGAAATTGAATATCGGGGCATTTTCATCGGTGTTTATTGCCACTATTGTATCGGCGCTATTCATGCCCGATACAAACTGTATCGCGCCCGACACGCCACAGGTGATTATAAGCTTTGGACGGACGGTTCTGCCGCTTAACCCTATCTGCCTTTTGGCCTCGCACATTCCGTTTTCAACAAGCGGACGGGTGCAGGCAAAGGTGCCGCCAAGCACGTCGGCAAGATTTTTCACAAGCTCCAAGTCCTCGGCCTTCTTTATACCTCTGCCGGCGACAACGATAATTTCCGCGTCATCAATGCTTTCGGTTTTTGGCTTCTTTTCAACCGAGAGAATTTCCACTTTGGATAAAAGCTTATCCTCATCGATGCTGCATACTTTTATATTTCCATAAGGGGTATTAAGCTTCTTTGGAGTGTCCATAACCTTATGGCGGACGGTTGCCATTTGCGGCCGGTTATAGGGCGTGGCGATCTGCGCCATGATATTTCCGCCAAAGGCGGGTCTTATTTGAACAAGGTCGGTGTTTGAGTCTATATCAAGCACCGTACAGTCGGCGGTAAGACCGGTTTTAAACCTTGCCGCAACCCTTGGCGCCAGCTGGCGGCCTACCGTTGTGGCTCCCACCAGGATAGCGCATGGTTTTACGTTATTAATAAAATCTTCAAATACCGCGGTGTAGGGCTCCTGCCTGAAATCGCGAAGCTCCTTGTGGTCGTAGACATAGATTTCATCAGCCTTGTAGTATAAAAGCTGCTTTGCGGACTCTTCGATATTCTCACCCATCATAAGGCAGTAAACCTTGTGGCCTATTTTATCGGCAAGCTCTCTCGCCTTGCCTATCAATTCGTATGTAACGGGATGTATCTCCCCTTCAATATGCTCCACATAAACGCAAATGCCGCGCCAAATTGATTTATCTACCGCGGGTTTTTGCTCTTCCTCAATACACTCTATTTCCCCGTTTTCGGATTTTCGAACGCATAAAAGGCACATTTTGCAAGCCGCGTTGACCGAAACCTTACTGTCCTTAACCTCAAGCGCGCCGAAGGGGCAGACCTTTATAAACTCTTCAGGGGA
>JBMNVM010000166.1:0-3773 GCA_050946805.1 Acutalibacteraceae bacterium
TGCAAAAAAGGGATGATGTGAATGAAAGACAGATTTGAAAATGTCCTTTACTGTGTCGGTCCAAATTTGCGGGGGATACTCTCAAAGGTTCCTATAACCGTTCGCCAAAATACCGATGAAATCAGGATAAGAAAAGACCGTCCGTTGTCCTTAACGGTTGCGGGGGAAACGGTATTTTTAAGAAAAGACGGACAAACAGTTTTCTGTATAGAAAATGATTTAGCGATGGTTTCAAAGCAAGATATCGATGAATGTTACAGGCTACTTTGCAATAATTCGGCCTTTGCCCATGAAGAGGAGCTTAAAGAGGGATACGTAAAGCTGCGCGACGGGAGTCGTGCAGGCGTTTTCGGCACCTTAAGCGCAGAAGGCAGTATGCGGGATATTTCTTCAATTAACATACGAATCGCAAGGGAAATTTTCGGCATTTCCGGAAAGCTTGTAAGTGCGTTTCATGGTGAAGGTTGGTTGATCGCCGGCCCTCCCGGCTCGGGTAAAACCACTATTTTGCGTGATTTTGTTAGACTTATTTCGGGCAATAGCGGCGGTAAGATATATAGGGTGGCGGTCATAGACAGCCGCGGAGAAATTTCGGGCGGCGGAAAAAATGACTTAGGCCCTGCGTGCGATGTTTTGAACATCAGCGACAAAGCACGCGGCCTGGAAATCGCGGTAAGAACTATGTACCCGGAAATACTCGCCTTCGATGAAATCGGCACAACCGAGGAACTTATGCGGGTCATGGAAAGCTTCAATTCGGGTGTTTCGGTCATCACAACGGCACATATCGGAAGATATTCGGAGCTGATGAAAAGGAAAGTAACACGCGAGCTTTTAATGTCGGGCGTAATCGAGCGGGTCGCCCTGCTGCCACGACTTCACGGAGGCGAAATAAAAATCTATAAAACGGAGGAAATATTAAGTGCTGCTGTTTAAACTGTGCGGACTTCTGCTCATCCTCGCCGCTGCAACCCTTGCCGGATTTTTTAAATCCACCGCACTTAAAAAAAGGGTGGATAAGCTAAGCTCAATTTGTGTATCACTTTCAAAGCTCGGCGATCTGATACGAAGCGGCGCCGGCGAGCTTAAAACGCTTTTTGAAATGAGCTTCGATAAAAATATACTTTGCCCGGAAAGCGGCGATTATAAAATCGACCCCGAATATCTTAAGGCGGAGGATAATAAACTGTTAACGGCCTTTTTTTGTGAGGTAGGAATGGCCGATTCAAGAACCGAGTACAGCCGCATTTGCGTGTACAAGGCACTTTTGGAAAAGCAGTTGAACGAAGCCGAGTCTGAATATTCAAATCGTGCGAAATTATATCGTTCCTTAGGCTTTTTTACCGGTCTTTCAATTTGTATTTTTTTAATTTAGGTGAAAAGTTATGGATGTGGATTTTATTTTCAAAATTGCCGCCATTGGCATAATTGTAACGGTTTTAAATCAGGTACTTATACGATCCGGACGGGAAGAACAGGCAATGCTTACAACGCTTGCGGGTCTTGTAGTGGTGCTTTTAATGATTGTAAATGCCGTTGCCGAGCTTTTCAGCACGGTTAAGTCAATTTTCGGTCTATGATGGAAGAATTACTTAAAATTCTGGCAATCTGTCTGATTGCCAGCGCACTTGGAATAACTTTCAAGCAAAAGGCCCCCGAATACACCCTTTTTATAACGCTGGTGGCCGGCGTTATTGTTGCAACGGTGATATTTAAAAACATTGCCGAACCCGTGCGGGAAATATCGGACAAATTGAACAATTATGGCGTTAAGACCGAGTATTTCAAGGTGGCGCTGAAGGCTGTGGGAATTGCCTACATAACCGATTTTATAGCCGATTCCTGCAGAGAGTCGGGACTTACCTCCATGGCTACAAAGGCAGAGCTTGCAGGCAGAGCCGCAATATTTCTGCTTTCGGCTCCGCTTTTCGTTTCGGTCTTTGAAACGGCGGTAGGTTTTCTAAAATGATTAAGAAAATAATTATCACCTCTCTCTTTTTCCTTGCGCTGTGTATCCCCGTACAAGCCGAAGAAACGCCCGCTTCCGATTTTTACAAACAGCAGGCGGAACTTTCGGGCGTTGATAGGCTGGAGGAGAATCTTCCAAGCGATACAAGGGAATTTTTAAGAAAAAATGGTATAAAACCTGAAGAGAACGGTTGGGCAGGTTCGCTCTCTACCAAAAGCGTTTTTTCGCATATTTGGGAGTTTTTTAAAGCCGGAGCCAAAACACCCCTTGTCTGCGGCGGAATGATATTGGCTGTAATACTCATATCCGGCGCGCTAAATGCGGTTGAAACTGAGATTTCAAGCACAACCGCCGCGTATGCAATTACGGTTAGCTGCGCTGCTGTGATAACCGCTCCGCTTTTGGCTATTATAAACACTTCGGTGGATGCCATGCAGGCGACCGCCAAATTTATGCTGACCTTTGTGCCGGTTTTCGCGGCGCTGGTGGCAGCAAGCGGTCAAGCCGTCACTTCGGTTTCCATGAGCTCGCTGCTGCTTGGCGCGGCGCAGGGGCTTGAGATGGTGGCGACCCACTTCGTAATACCTTTAATGTGCGGGTATTTGAGCATAAGCATCGCTTCCGGAGTTTCGCCAATGCTCTCACGCAGCGCAATTGCGGACAGTATTAAAAAAATCTCCTTTTGGGTTATGGCCTTTGTAACCACAATCTTTGTAGGCGTGTTAAGTATTCAGACGGTTGTAAACACATCAGCGGATTCCCTTTCAATGCGTACTGCAAAGTTTATAATAGGCACAACGGTGCCGGTGGCGGGCACCGCGCTTTCAGAGGCATTTACGACCGTTACCGCATCACTTGGAATGCTAAAAACCTCGGTGGCAATTTACGGAGCTGTGGCATGCTGGGTCATATTTCTGCCGCTTATTATAGAGCTTTTGCTTTGGCGCTGTGTTTTAAATTTAACGGCTGTTGCGGCGGATATATTTGCGGCTTCCAAAACCGCTTCGCTTCTGCGCAACATCGATACGGCAATTTCTGTACTGTTTGGAATATTACTGCTAACCTGTGCGATGTTTACAATATCGTTAACAATGGTGGTGTTTGTGGGTAAGGCGCAATGAAATGGTTTACTTCTTTTGTAACTGCAATTTGTGCTTCAAGCATATGCCTTGGTGCGTTATACATCATTTGCCCCAAAGGCAAAATGGAAAAATCGGTTAAATATATATTTTCGCTCTGCTTTTTGCTTATAATAATTGCCGCGGCAGGCATCACGGTCAAAAAGGCCGATTTTAAGTTTAACTCATCTTTTGAGAGTACGGTCGATGCCGCAGAAATTCAAATTGCGGCGGCAAAGTACACATACGGTCTGGCGCTTAAAAATGCCGGAATAGATTTTTCGCAAATTTCAGTATATACGGATAATTTGTCTGATGGCAGCATAAGTATAAGTAAGGTAGTTATATACTCGGGCTGTGACAGACAAAGAATTATTGCCGCTTTAGGTGCTGCGGCAGAAAATTTCGAGGTCGAAGTGGTAAATGAATGATATAATCGCTAAATATTCAAAAATACTAAAATCACCTAAAATTTTAATAACAGCAGGAATTATAGGTCTTATTCTGATATTTTTATCTTCGCTTTCGGGCGGAAAAGATAATGACGCCAAAAAAAACCATACTACTGAAATGACGGCGGAAATGTATAAAGCCTCTCTTGAAAAAGATATAAAGAATACCGTAATCGGAATTACTGGCAATAAAAACGTTACCGTTGTAATTACGCTTGAAAGCGGTATCAGGTA
>JBMNVM010000167.1:0-3772 GCA_050946805.1 Acutalibacteraceae bacterium
ATGCAAAATGCGGCTGAATTGTTCGAAAGGGAAGTTTTAAAGAGCGAAATCAGAAAGCGTGAAATAAACCTTTATTCAAACATGACCGCAAAGCCTTACACCGATGATGTTGTAGGTTTGCTGTCAGGGCAGATTTGCAGTCCGGTGCAGTGGGAGCAGCTAATCAGAAACATGATTGCCGACGGGATTGATACCTTTATTGAAATAGGCCCGGGCAGAACACTTATTAATATGATTAAAAAAACAGATCCGAATGTAGAGGTTAAAACCATTAACGACTGTTTGGCGGAGGTTTTGTGATGTTAAAGGGCAAAACAGCTATTGTAACCGGCGCTTCACGGGGAATAGGCGAAGCGATTGCTTATAAATTGGCAGGTCAAGGGGCTGATATTGCCGCCATATACGCCGGCAGTGCATTACCTTGCGAAAAGGTTGCCGAAAAATGCAGGCAGGAGTACGGCGTTTTGGCACAGGCGTACCGTTGTGATGTGTCCGATTTTAATGCGGTGAAAGAAACGGTTACAAAAATAAAAGAGGACTTCGGTACCGTACATATACTTATAAACAATGCCGGTATTACAAAAGACGGACTGCTTGCCATAATGAAGGAAGAGGATTTTGACAGGGTGCTTGATACCAACCTGAAAGGCGCCTTTAATATGATCCGGCATTGCAGCGGCCTGTTTATCCGTAACCGTGAGGGGTGCATTATAAACATAACCTCGGTTGCGGGGCTTATGGGAAATGCGGGGCAGTGCAACTACGCCGCCTCCAAAGCAGGGCTTGTGGGTCTTACAAAGTCGGTTGCGAAGGAACTTGCCTCAAAGGGTATTCGCTGCAACGCGGTAGCCCCCGGCTTTATAGCGACCGACATGACCGGAAACCAGACCGACAATCCGCTGCTTAAAATGATTCCGCTTGGCAAAATGGGTGAAACGGAAGACGTTGCCGAAGCGGTGGCATACCTTGCAACCGCCAAATATGTAACCGGAGAGGTTTTGCGTGTTGACGGCGGCATTGCTATGTAAGGAGAAATGGATATGAGCGAAAACAGAAGAGTTGTCGTTACCGGACTTGGTGCGATTACCCCTTTGGGGAATAATGTAAAAGATACTTGGGAAAGCTTAAAATCGGGCAAAAACGGGATTGAGCGTATTACCCTTTTTGATACCGAAAATTTCAAGGCAAAGCTTGGAGCGGAAGTAAAAGGCTTTGACCCTAAAGAATACCTTGAGGTCAACGAGATTCTGCGCACCGACCGCTATGCCCAGTTCGCGGTTGCGGCGGCAAAACAGGCGGTTGATGACAGCGGCATTTTAGGCAGTGTAGAGCCTGACCGCTTTGCGGTAATGCTTGGTACCGGAATCGGAGGTATTTGCACCTTTGAAACCGAGCATACAAAACTGCTTGAAAAGGGACCGCGCCGCGTATCGCCGCTTTTTGTTCCTATGATGATTGCCAACATGGCTTCGGGACTTATTGCAATACGCTACGACTGCCGCGGCTTTGCCATGCCGGTTGTTACGGCCTGCGCTTCGGGCTCCAACGCGATAGGTGAGGCAATGCGCGCAATCCGCCACGGCTATGCTGACGCGGTAATTACCGGCGGTGCCGAGGCGGCCATAAACGCCTCGTCGGTTGCCGGCTTTACGAATATGCAGGCCTTGTCCGTTTCCGAAAATCCGGATGAAGCCTCCCTGCCTTTCGACAAACGAAGAAACGGGTTTGTTATAGGCGAGGGCGCCGTAGTGCTGATACTCGAGGAATTAGAGCACGCGCAAAAGCGGGGCGCCGAAATCTACGGTGAGGTTTGCGGCTACGGCTCCACCTGTGATGCCTACCATATAACGGCACCGCACCCCGAAGCCCGCGGAGGCGCGCAGGCCATGATAAATGCCATGAGTGAAGCCGGATATACAAAACAAGATACCGTATACATAAATGCGCACGGTACCGGAACACCAATGAATGATGTTATTGAAACCGTCGCTATTAAGAAGGCTTTAGGTGAGGAACAGGCCAAAAAGGCATATATAAGCTCAACAAAATCCATGACCGGCCATATGCTGGGAGCTGCCGGTGCCGTAGAGGCGCTTGCCTGTCTTCTCGCCCTTAATGACGGAATTATTCCTCCCACAATCAACTTAAAACAGCAGGACGAAGCTTGTGATTTGTTCTATGTTCCAAACACAGCGGTAAAAGCCGAGATAACGCTGGCTCTTTCCAATTCACTGGGCTTTGGCGGTCATAACGCTTGTCTTGCTTTCAGAAGGGTGTAAGCTATGAAAGAAAGCGATATTCGTAAATATGCGGGACTGATGAAGGAGCTGGGCCTTACCGGCCTTGAGATTACCGAGGACAACAAGGTTGTACGGCTTGAGCGTTCGCCATATGTGCCGGCAAAGGAAACGGTGGTTGTTGATACAGCAGCTCCGGTAGAGAACCGAACAGCTGTTGAAAATGCGGACTATATAAGTGTAAAATCCCCAATTGTCGGAGTGTTTTACGCTGCTCCCGCCGAGAATGCCGAGCCGTATGTCAGGCAGGGCGAGAGGGTGAAAAAGGGTCAGACCCTTTGCATTGTCGAAGCCATGAAGCTGATGAACGAAATCACCGCCGAAGAGGACGGAGTGATTTTTGAAATTTGTGTAACAAACGGTCAGGTTGTAGAGTACGGCACAGAGCTTTTCAAAATCAAGAGGTAAGCAGATGAACAAGGAAGAAATCATGAAAATACTTCCTCACAGGGATAATATGCTCCTTTTGGATGATGTAAGCGAAAAGGACGGTACGGCGGTGGGGCATTACACCGTTTTAGGGGATGAATTTTTCCTAAAAGGCCATTTCCCGCAAAACCCCATTGTTCCGGGAGTTATTCTGTGTGAGATACTTGCCCAATCGGCCTGCGTATTACTGAAGGATAAAATGAGCGAAGGAAAACTTCCCTTTTTTGCGGGTCTTAATAATGTAAAATTTCGTTCTCCCGTAAAGCCGGGGGACAAAATAGAAACAAATTGCCGAATAAGCAGGGCAAAGCACCCCTTCTATTTTGCGGAAGGGACGGTTACGGTGGACGGCAGGGTATGTATGTCTGCCGAATTTTCCTTTGCGATTACGGGAGAGTAAATTATGTTCTCAAAAATACTGATAGCCAATCGTGGTGAAATTGCCGTTAGAATTATCAGGGCTTGCAAGGAAATGGGTGTCGCAACCGTTGCGGTATATTCCGAAGCGGATAAAAACGCCCTTCATGTGGCTTTGGCGGATCAAAGCTACTGTATCGGCGGGAACGAGGCTAATGACAGCTATTTAAACGAAAACCAGATAATAAGCGCCGCTATACTGTCGGGCGCGCAGGCAATTCATCCGGGTTACGGGTTTCTTTCCGAAAACGCGCATTTTGCCCGCCTTTGCAGAAAGCACGGCATTGTATTCATAGGCCCCGAACCCGAAAGCATGGAGCGGCTTGGCGACAAGGCGGTGCTGAAAGAACTGATGCGGCATGCGGGGCTTGCCGTTATCCCGGGCACAAAGTGCGTAACTTCGGTGGATGAAGCCAAAGAGCTTGCAAAGAAAATCGGCTACCCCGTTATGCTTAAAGCCTGCGCCGGCGGCGGTGGGCGTGGAATACGCCTTATTCGTGCCGCCGATGAACTGGATGATGCCTTTTTGCAGGCCACCTCGGAAGCGGCAAGCGCATTTGGCGACGGCAGCGTATATCTTGAAAAATACATATACCCCGCAAGACATGTGGAACTGCAAATACTGGCCG
>JBMNVM010000168.1:0-3758 GCA_050946805.1 Acutalibacteraceae bacterium
CTATTTTGGCGGTATTTTGAACCGCGACTAACAGGACACTTATTAATGTAAAAAATATAATTGCAATTCCGGCCACTAAAAACCATAACAGTACCCCGCGCTTTTCGGTTACGGGAGCGGCAATCAAAAGTCCCAGCGGCATTGTGGCGGAACTTAAGCTTCCAATCAGCGAAAAGACACGACCCATGCGCTCGGGCGGAATGGTCTCCTGCATATATGCAATATAAGGAATATTGTATAGGTTGCTGCTGGCTCCTAATAAGGCACAAAGCACCGCAAATACCCAAAACCATGACATGCTTGAAGGCAGAAGCCCGCAAAACAGCGAGGAAAGCCCCATTCCCAAAAGCCCGAAGTAAATGGCAAGGAATTTATTTTTCATTGTGCCAAATCTGCCTAAAAGCAGGGAGCAGAGCATCATACCACCCGCATAAAGGAAGTTGATCAGCCCCGCATGCCAGGCGCCGGCCTTGTAATAATCACTTATCATAAGCGGGTAGTAGGTAGACAGCGGCGTGTAAAATATCATGCAAAAAAGGGTGGCGGCCGTTATAATAAACAGCTTTTTATCCTGGCGAATTGTTTGCGCACCCTCCTTCATTTCGCGGAGAAAGTGGGGGAGCTGCTGCGTATGCTGCTTAGGGTCAGGAATTTTTACAACAGCCACCGTAAGGCTTGCGACAACTGCTCCCACCAAATCCGAAAGCAGAATTACCCAAAGCGAGAGATAAGAGTACATAACAGACCCGAGTACCGGCCCCAAAAGGAAGGCGCCTGACGCCAAAAACTGGCTCCAACTGTTGGCACGCACCAATTCATTTTGCGGCACCAGCATCGGAACGGCAGCCTGAATTGCCGGACTGTGGAAAACACTGCCTATTGCCCTTATACCTAAACAAACGCATACCGACCAAAAGGGCGGGGAACCAAACAAAAAGAAGAGCGCGAAAATGAGGGCGACCAATCCTATGAAAAGGTCTGCCGCGATAATTACTGTTTTGCGGCTTATGCGGTCAACCCACACGCCAACAAACGGGCCGAGTATCAGCTGCGGTAAAAAGGCGACCAGCCCCGCAAAGGACATAACCGCCGGAGAGCCGGTTTCGCTCGCCAGCCACCATATAAGTGAAAACTGTACGGCAGCGCTGCCTATCAGCGACACCGTCTGTCCCGCGGCGATTGTGAAAAATCCGCGTTTCCAGTTGTTTTTTGTATTTTCAATCATATTTTTCTCTCCGATTTTAAACTTTTCCGTATAGTATTGCTTTTTTAAAATGACGGCTGCTTAATAGTAAATTTTTTAGATATTAATTAGTATACAGGACTATCGTATTGATATCAATGCTTTTTTAAAAGAGAAAACAAAAAACTGACACCTTTATTTAAGATGTCAGTTTTAAATTTCTGAAATACCATATAAGCAGGCTATTATTGGTTGTTTTAAGGTCAGCTTCTTGCTTATTTATGAATAAGCGCCTTTAAAAGCTCGGGGTGCCATCTGTCGTTTGCTTTGTCATATGCGCCAAAGCCTCTCCAGAACTCCCAATAAGACCAAGCAATTCCTCTTTCCTCACAGAGTCTTACCACAAAATCTGTCCACAGGGCGCGCTGCTCCATATCAGCGGTATAAAGCACACCGAATTCACCCAAATGCAGATGACGGTTGTGCTCTTCAGCCCACGCAGCCGCAAGTTCGTAGCGCGCGGTCATATAGCGGCGCTGAACATCGGTACCCCACTTAAAGCCTTTTTCATCATAACCCTTAATCCAGGTAGCGCCTTGATGTGTAAACTTCATTGGGGTGTAGTCATGAATGGTTACGAAAATGTTGGGGTCATCTTCCGGAAGAACCAAAGCATACAAGTTTTCTATAATGTTATAATGGGTTGTAGCGGCAGCCAGCCAGCGGGTCGGATTGGATTTGCGTATGCGCTCAATAACCTCGGTCTGAATTTGGTTTAAAAGCTGCGCATTGTACGCGCCGTGAGGCTCGTTGTAAAGCTCGAATACCACACGCTCGTCAAGGTCAGCCAAGTATGCCGCTACCTCTTCCCACAGATTCAAATAGTTGTCCTTTACCTTGAGCGGGTCTGTCGCCATTTCCGGATATCCGTGCATATCGAGCATCGGAATCAATCCGGCATCCAGGATTCTATTGCAAACATCGCGCAAATAGTCCCAATACGGTTTTCCGCCCTCTTCAAGCATTTTGCCCCTGACCGGTAATCTAAGGTGGTCAAATCCCGCTTCACGAATAATGTTGAAATACTTTTCCTGAACCAAATCATCCTGAAGCTTGTAACCTTCGGTGTGCAGATTGATACCTCTTTTTAACAGAAATTCGCCCATATGTATTCTCCTTTTTTGTTGAATATTGCCCCTCACCTGACGATCAAAACCGTCAAATGAAAGGTGGCGCGCTTCTGCGCGAAACAATGCAGTTTCAATTGTTATATCATATCTTGAAGTAAAAAGCAAGCCAGAAACATAAATTAGCCTATTTCGCTTATGATTTTTACCTAAACTTTTCGCCTTTTTTGTCTAAACCAAAAGGGAAACAGACACATTGCAAAAAAGCATCTGTTTCCCCTTAAAAAAATCAAGCTACACTTGTATATATCTTATTTGTTTTGTGGCTTAGGTATTAGTGAATAAGTGCCTTTAAAATTTCAGGGTGCCATTTGTCGTTTGCTCTGTCATAGGCAGCAAAATCATGCCAGAAATCCCAATAAGCCCAGCCGATTCCTCTTTCTTCGCAAAGATCAACCACAAACTTTGTCCAAATGGCGCGCTGCTCCATATCTGCGGTGGTAATTACACCGAATTCGCCTAAATGGAGATGACGGTTATGCTCCTCCGCCCACGCGGCAGCAAGATCATAGCGAGCTATCATATAACGACGTTGAACATCTGTGCCCCACTTTATGCCTGTTTCCGGATATTTATTATTGAAGTGCGCACCCTGGTGTGTAAACTTCATAGGTGTATAGTCATGGATTGTAACAAAAATATTCGAGTCATCTTCCGGCAGTTCAAGCGCATACAGGTTTTCAATTATATTGAAATGTGTAGTCGCTGCGGCAATCCAACGGGTAGGATTGCTTTCACGAATAAGCTTGATTAACTGGTTTTGAATCTCATTCAAAAGCTGCGCGTTGTATGCGCCGGAGGGTTCGTTAAACAGCTCTAACACCACACGCTCATCAATATCCGCAAAAAATTCGGCAAGCTGCTGCCATAAATGCATATAATTGTCCTTGACTTTAAGCGGCTCGGTTTTCATTTGCGGATAGCCGTGCATATCGATGATTGGAATTAACCCAACGTTTAAAATAATATTGCAAAATTCACGCACATGCTCCCAATACGGTTTCCCGCCCTCTTCGAACATATCTCCTTTAATGGGTAATCTCACATGGTCAAATCCTGCATCACGGATAATTTTTACATACTTTTCATTTACAAGTTCATCTTTTAGATGATAGTTTGCCGTATGCAGGTTCATGCCTCTTTTTAATAAAAATTCGCCCATATGTATTCTCCTTTTTTATGCTTTTTTTCGCAGGACGACAAAACTGCCAAATAAAAAGGTGCTGTCGCCAAGCGAAAATGTGCAGTTTTTCTTGTTATATCATATATGGAAGTTAATTGCAACCCGAAAACGAAAACTTAAGCAAAATTTCTGTGTGTGCATAGTAAAACCGGCGCCTATAAAGGTGCCGGTTTTTAGGGAAGGGTGTATCATGACAAGCAAAGCT
>JBMNVM010000169.1:0-3744 GCA_050946805.1 Acutalibacteraceae bacterium
CCTTATTATCAATACCCGATACCGAAATTATCTTTGCAACGATTATTGCAATCAACGCAATAATCATTACAAGCACACCAAATACAAACGGAAGCGGATTTAAGCTTCCGTGTTTTCTTCTTTTTGCATATCTGCTGCTCATAAAACACAATTACCTCTATTCATCAAGCTTTAGCACTGCCATGAAGGCTTCCTGCGGCACCTCAACAGAGCCGAGTTTTCTCATACGTTTTTTGCCTTCCTTTTGCTTTTCAAGAAGCTTTTTCTTTCTGGTTATGTCGCCGCCGTAGCATTTCGCAAGCACATCCTTGCGAAGCGCTTTTACGGTCTCCCTCGCAATAATTTTGCCAGAAACGGCAACCTGAATCGGAACCTCGAAAAGCTGTCTTGGAATATAATCCTTCAATCTTTCGGCTATTTTCCTTGCCCTTGAATAGGCATTGTCACTGTGCACGATAAAGGAAAGGGCATCCACAACCTCGCCCGAAAGCATTACATCAAGCTTCACAAGCTTGGATTTTTGATAACCCTTGACCTCATAATCGAAGCTTGCATAACCCTTGGTACGGGACTTTAAGGCATCGAAAAAGTCGTAAACAATTTCGCCCATGGGCATAATGTAGTGAATATCCACACGGTCGCCCATGTATTTCATATCGGTATAGGTTCCGCGCCGCTCCTCGCAAAGCTGCATGATTGTACCCACAAACCCGCTCGGGCTGTAAATATGAACGTCCGCAACCGGCTCGAGCGCCTCGGCAATAAGCGCAGGGTCGGGATAATTGGTCGGATTGTCCACCATAATTTCTTGGCCGGAGGTCAATATAAATTTATATTCAACACTGGGCGCGGTTGTTACAAGGTCAAGATTGTATTCCCGTTCAAGCCTTTCCTGAATAATTTCCATGTGCAAAAGTCCCAAAAAGCCGCAACGAAAACCAAAGCCCAAAGCCTTGGAGCTTTCAGGCTCGTAAAGCAGTGATGCGTCGTTAAGCTGCAGCTTGTCCAAAGCCTCGCGAAGGTCGGGGTACTTGGCGCCGTCTGCCGGATAAATTCCGCAGAAAACCACCGGATTTACCTTTCGGTAGCCCGCAAGCGGCTTATCGGTCGGGCGCTCGGCATGGGTTATGGTGTCTCCGACACGCGCTTCGCCGACAGTCTTTATGGATGCCGCAAGGTAGCCTACTTCCCCTGCTTCCAACACATCGCACGGCTCCATGCATGTCGCTCTTTTCCTGCCGATTTCAACAACGTCAAACTCGGCGCCGGTCGCCATCATTTTAATGCAGTCGCCGGTCTTTATTTTCCCACTCATAACCCTGAAATAAACAATTACTCCCTTATACGGGTCGTAATACGAATCGAAAATCAGGGCGGAAAGGGGAAGTGTACTATCGCCCTTTGGAGCCGGTATATCGGTAATAATCCTTTCGAGAACCTCTTCAACATTAAGGCCCGTCTTTGCCGAAATAAGGGGAGCATTATCGGCAGGTATTCCGATTATCTCCTCAATTTCCTGTTTTATCCTTTCCGGTTCAGCCGACGGCAAATCGATTTTATTTATTACCGGCAGAATTTCCAGACCGTGGTCAACGGCAAGATAGGTATTCGCAAGGGTTTGTGCTTCGATACCCTGTGATGCATCTACAATAAGAATCGCTCCCTCGCAGGCGGCAAGAGAACGAGAAACTTCATAATTAAAGTCAACATGACCCGGAGTATCAATCAAATTAAGCTCATACTCAAGACCATCTTTGGCAGTATAATAAAGTGTAACTGCATGGGCCTTGATGGTGATTCCACGTTCCCTTTCAAGATCCATACTGTCAAGTATCTGTTCTTCCATATCACGTTGTGAAACCGACCGGGTAAGCTCCAAAAGCCTGTCCGCTAATGTGGACTTACCGTGATCGATGTGTGCCACAATGCAAAAATTGCGTATTCTGTCAATAGGAAATGACATAGGTTCCCCCTAAGCAAAAAATAATTGGTTATATTTTAGCACATTTTTACCGTTATTACAAGGCATAATTATCAAATATTGGTTTAAACTAATTTTCGAATACAAAATAAGGTTTTAAGGACAGATTTTATCGAAAATCGGGATTATATTTTCCTTTTTGGCTTCATCAAGCTGTTTTTCGGTACTAATAACCCAGCCGAACATTTGCATTTTCCATAATTTTTGGCATAATTTAAAGCTTATGAAATTCCTGTCCGAAAAACGGTAGGCCACAAAATCGGGTTTTGTTATGAAATTTGTTAAAAGAAAGGACATAACAAGCCTATATAAAAACGGCTGGTATTTATTTTTATTGTTAAAATAATTCTCGGAAAGCTGTCCCCTTATAATTTCGGGATGATGCTTTTTAAACCAATAAAGGCAGCGCGGGTCAAAGCTTTGAATACAAAAGTCGCCTTTGTAGCCCTTTAAATTTTCCGCTACGGCACGGCAGATGGCTTTTGAATTTCTTCTTGTGGATTTAAGCTCAATAATAAGCGGTGCCGCACCGTCATAGATGCGAAGCACCTCTGAAAGGGTGGGTATAGTTTCGGCGGTGCCCTCAAGATAATAGTTTTTTAGGTCTCCAGTTTTCAGTTTCTCTATTTCAGCTTCGCTGCCCGCCGTTCTTAAAAGCAGATAATCATGAATTACCGCAAGCTCACCATCGGCCAGCAGATGTACATCAAGCTCCGCCCCATAACCGCAAAGCAATGCTCTTTTAAAGGCCTCGCGGCTGTTTTCGGGCGAGGTTGAATTGTTGTGAAGTCCCCTGTGAGCATAATAAAAGCCTTTAAATTTGCTAAAGTCAGCAAAATTTCTTCTGCCCCGCAGGGACAATAAATACAGTATGATTATTAATAACATGCAAAATACCGAATAAAATATTATCTTCATAGCAAAAGTCCTTTATGTATTTAAAATAGTTGTCTTTTTTATGTATATTAAGTTATTATATATTTTAGCATTATAAATAATGTTTTACAAGAAGCAGGCGAATTAAAAATATTTTAATTATTTTCTTTACATTTTAAAACGGATGTGTTAAAATACTAAAGCTGACATTTTTACAGCATTTACCGTTTACCAAGCTTTAGGTGTCCGCCCTTAAAGGGAACACTCACGACCTTTTGCTTAGTTTGCGGAAGAAACTTAAAGGGGTGAAAAAGATGACAAAGGAACAAAAGCATCAGATTATGGATGAATATGCTATTCATGAGGGTGATACAGGTTCTCCTGAGGTACAGATTGCAATTCTGACCACAAGAATTAACGAGCTTAACGCTCACCTTAAGGATCATCCGAAAGATAAGCACTCTTACCGCGGTCTTCTTAAGATGGTAGGTCACAGAAGAAACCTTCTTGCGTACCTTCAGAAGACTGACATTGAAAGATACCGTGATCTTATCAAGAGACTCGGAATCCGTAAGTAATTTAAAAGCAAAGGCAGACCGAGTTTTAGGAAAACGGTCTGCCTTATTGCCAGTTTTAAAGAGATTTTTGCGGTTAGCGATAAATCGGACATCTTAAAAGCAACCATAGGCTTTAGGATTTCGGATTTATTGCTAAACAAAAATCTCTTTAAAAATAAAAAAATATTTTAAGGAGATTGAAAAATGTTTGAAAACTACAAGGTTTACGAAACACAGCTCGCCGGCAGAACATTAAGGCTTGAAACCGGCATGCTGGCGCAGCTTGCAAACGCCGCTGTTATGGCATCCTACGGCGATACGCGGGTATTG
>JBMNVM010000170.1:0-3736 GCA_050946805.1 Acutalibacteraceae bacterium
TGCTTAATTACAAAGCAGTAATTAAGGAGAGATGGTAATGAAATTCGGTTATTTTGACGATGAAAGAAGAGAATACGTTATCACAACCCCCGCCACCCCGCTGCCGTGGATAAACTACTTAGGAAGCCAAGATTTTCTGGGTATGATTTCCAACACCGGGGGCGGGTATTGTTTTTACAGGGATGCAAAGCTGCAGCGAATACTCCGCTACCGCTACAATGCCGTTCCGGCCGACAATGGCGGACGATTTTACTACATAAAGGAAGCCGGCAAAAAGGCTTGGAATCCCGGTTTTCTTCCAACCAAAACAGAGCTTGACATCTACGAGTGCCGTCATGGTATGGGGTATACAATTTTCAATTCCTCAAAGGACGGGCTTAAAGCCAAAATGACCTTTTTTGTCCCGGTCAATGAAAACTGCGAACTTCATGACATGGTGCTTACCAATGAAACCGATAAAGAAAAGACGGTGCACGTTTACGGCGTTATGGAATGGTGTCTTTGGAATGCGGTTGACGACAGCCAGAACTACCAAAGAAACCTGAATATTGCCGAGTCGGAGGTTGAGCCGGGCATAATTTACCATAAAACCGAGTACCGCGAGCGTAGGGATCACTACGCTTACTACGCAGTAAACCGTCCCACAGCGGGTTATGATACCGACCGCAACACATTTATAGGACACATGGGGGACTGGGCGGATCCGCAGCTTGTAAGGGAAGAGCGCAGCGCCTCCTCGCATATTGTCGGATGGTACCCTATAGGTTGCCACCATTTGGAAATTACACTAAAACCCGGGGAAAGCTATCGCGCCACATTTGTTTTAGGATACGCAAAAAATCCGAGGGATAAAAAGTTCATCGCTCCCGGCGTTATACGCAAGGATACCGCGAAAGAGGTAATTGCCAAATTTTCTGCTCCTCAAGCGGTTGATGAAGCCTTAAGTGAACTTGGTCGTTATTGGGACGGGCTTCTTTCCAACTATCAACTTCGCTGCGATAATGAAAAGCTTAACCGTATGGTAAACATATGGCACCAGTACCAGTGCATGGTTACATTTAATATGAGCCGCTCCGCTTCCTATTACGAGACCGGCACAGGCCGCGGCATGGGCTTTAGGGATTCATGTCAGGATCTTTACGGATTCATGCACATTGTTCCCGACCGTGCAAGGGAGCGCATTATCGACATTGCCTCCATCCAGTTTGAGGATGGTTCTACATACCATCAGTATCAGCCCTTGACCAAACGTGGAAACAACGATATCGGCGGTGGGTTTAATGACGATCCGCTCTGGCTTGTCGGCGCGGTTTGCGCATACATCAAGGAAACGGGCGACTTTACAATTCTTGACCACCCCACTCCCTTTGACAATGTACAAGGTTCCGAAGTACCGTTGCTTGAGCATATACGCCGCAGCATTAATTTCACTTTAAATAACTTAGGCCCCCACGGTCTGCCGTTAATCGGCCGTGCCGACTGGAACGACTGCCTTAACCTTAACTGCTTCTCGGAAGAACCGGGCGAGAGCTTCCAGACCTTCGGACCCTCTGAAGGTCCGGTGGCGGAGTCGGTATTTATTGCGGGTATGTTTGTGAAGTACGGCAGCGAATACGCCGACCTTTGCGAGCGGATAGGTCTTTCTGATGAAGCCGCCGCTATACGCAAAGAGGTTGAGGATATGAAGGCAACAATTTTGAAATACGGCTGGGACGGTGAATGGTTCTTAAGAGCCTATGATGCCTTCGGCAACAAAATCGGCAGCAAGGAGTGCAAGGAAGGGCAGATATTCATCGAACCTCAAGGGTTCTGCGTAATGGCGGGTGTCGGCAAAGACACGGGCGAGGCCTTAAAGGCGATGGAGTCCACCCGCAAAAGACTGCTTTGCGAGTACGGCGTTGAGCTGCTTGACCCCTGCTATACCGAATATCACCTTGAGCTTGGCGAAATTTCCTCATATCCGCCCGGATTTAAGGAAAACGGCTCTATTTTCTGCCACAACAATCCGTGGATTGTCTGCGCCGAGGCGGTTTTGGGCAGAGGTAATGAAGCCTTTGACATCTACCGTCGCATCTGTCCGGCGTATTTGGAGGACATAAGCGAAATTCACGAAACCGAGCCATACGTTTATTCCCAGACCGTAACCGGTCGAGCCTCGGGCAACCCCGGACACGCCAAAAACAGCTGGCTTACGGGTACCGCTTCATGGACCTTCGTTTCAATCAGTCAGGCAATACTTGGAATTTACCCGGATTATGACGGGCTTAAAATCCAGCCTTGTATTCCGGATGATTGGAGTGAGTATACAGTTATCAGAAAGTTCCGCGGCAGCGAATATATAATCCATGTAAAACGCACAGGTGTTAGGTCGATAAGCGTGGACGGCAAGGCGATAGAGGGCAACATTGTCCCCCTGACCGATAAAAAGGCAGTATCGGTTGAAGTAACGCTTTGATTATGTGTAAAGATTAGAGAATAATTATCTAACCTGCACAGTATAATTTTTATTGCATGCCTTACATATATATCCAAGATTAAAATAAGTTATAATTAAGCAATCCGGTGGGAGGATGTATAAATGATAGAATTGCCGATCAAAAGAGGGATTAATTACCACACTCAGGACTATGCATTGACCGATGAACTGGCTACTGAAAAGTATTTTAAAATTACTAAAGAAGCCGGCTTTGACCATGTTCGTCTGCCTGTAAGAGGAGCGCACTTGGAGGAACGCGGAAACGAATACCTCGATCATGTACGAGAAGTTTGCGAAACTTCACTTAAATGCGGACTTATCCCAATAATGGATCTGCATTGGTACCGTGATATGAACAAAGATCCGCTTGCTCATAAGGATAATTTCCTTGATTTATGGGAAAAAATTGCTGCTTATTGGGCTGATATGGACGAGAGAGTTATTTTTGAAATTTGTAATGAGCCAACCCAAAACTACAATTCCACCCTTTTGAATGAGGTTCAAAATGAGGCTATCAGACGTATTCGAAAGAGCAACCCGACTCGTCTGCTTGCGGCTGCCTGTGCGCATTATAATACAATTGAAAATCTTCACTTTCTTGAATTGCCGGAAGATGATAAAAACATTTTTGTTACTATCCATGATTATACACCAATGGCTTTAACACATCAGGGTATGGGTAACCGTCCGGTAACCGATTATCAATGGGATTCTCAGCAGATGCGTGATTACATTACAGCACGTTTCGATGTCGCAAAGGCCTGGTCGGTTCTGAATGACCGTGCAATACACCTTGGAGAATTCGGCGTAAACTTTAATATTGCCATGCAGCAAAGAGTAAGTTGGACCGCATTTATGGTAAAACTTTGCGAAGAAAGAGGCTTTGCATTCAGTTATTGGGAGTTCTGGAAAGGCTTCGGTGCCTACAATAGGAAAGACGAATGTTGGCATCATGAATTGTTAAAGGCGTTAATTCAAGAATAAAAGAGATATAAGTAAAACTAATTAAGCTATACATGTTTTTACTGTTTATAGTAAAAGAAAAAACATTTGCATTGCAAGTGCCGATTACGAATAAAGCCCACCGGTTTTCGGTGGGCTTTATTTGTAATCTAAAGTTTTAGTAATATCTACTGCTAACACTTTTTATGTTATATAAAAAGTGATTTTTGTGACAATCAAAGGTTTGTCTCGTCATACATATCCGCAAGCCTTTTAGCGGCGGCGCAAAGTTCCTTGATTCCGTCAAATACATTATCT
>JBMNVM010000171.1:0-3725 GCA_050946805.1 Acutalibacteraceae bacterium
GGTGAATTTGTGTGTGGCAACCTTATTCTACCAAATGACTGCAATCTTGTCCTCTTTTTATTGGATTCTCAATTTGCGCAACTTATTGTACCTTATCTTGGTTTATAATTATCAAGCCCTTATTTACAAATCCCACAAAGCAAGTTTTGCGTTGTGGGATTTGTTTTTTTGTTGCAAAAAAAGTCTGGATGTAACCGGAAAGCAAAGCAGACCGAAAAGCGTACACAAGTGCTGGGAAAGCAAAACCGATATTCGGTATTTTAAAATACCGGATTTTCACTCATAGTAAATATTAGCTTACCGCCCTTTTGAAAATCTGTTACCGTAATTTCACGATTTGGCACTTTTTTGCCGTTAAAGCTGATTTCTTTAACGTAAATTCCGTTACCTTCTCGGATAATTTCAAGTGTGCCGCCGGGTAAATGAAGCTTCGCGTTTTCAAATGCCGGAGCGCCGAGAATCATTGTATTCTGACCGCTTACAGGGAAAACTCCAAGACAATTCCAAATATAACAAGAAGATATAGCTCCCGAATCGACATTTCCCGGAGCGCCGCCGCGGCCTGGAGCAAAGCAGTAACGGCGCTGCGCATCAAGTATTTCGCAAAGCCGGTCATGCCGCCCCGCATAATGGTATGCGTAGGGCGCTTCCATATCGGTCTCGTTATTGAAGCCTTCAAATCTTGCCGAAATGTCATTCGGGTGGGTAAATCCGAAAAAGCGGTCAAGGTATTCTATAAAGCGATCCTTACCGCAAAGCGCTATACGTTCCTCCATATTGCTTAAAAGCCTGAAGGAATAGTTGTAACGAGTGCCTTCGTAATATGGAGAATTCTCGCGCATCATGCCGTCATTTCCGAAAGCCTTTCTCCAATTTTCACAGTATTTAAACAGTTTTTCGGATAATTGCTTATTTCCTTCGGCAGCTGCTACCTGTCCGATACTGCGGCAGGCTTCGGCAAGGTCAAGAACATGAGTGGCGTATTCGCAATTTCCATTTTCAAAGAAATCACGATTTTCGGCTCTGAACAAATCCTTTTCGGCAGCCGCCAAGAGTGCTGCAAACATCTTCGCATCACCAATGCCGCGATAATATGCATCGGCAATTACAAGCTCGGTCAGCGCCCGCGCCTGTTGGTTTTCAATGGTCTGTTCAGATGTTAAGGTCAATGTATTGGGGAAGTGGTTCCAACGCTTAAAAACACTTAAAAAGGTGTTAAGCAGCTTTTGACCTATTTGCGGGAAAAGGGTGAGCAAAAGCGGAATTTGGGTTTTGTACATATCCCAAAGGGTGGATAAATCCAATATACAGTCGCCCTCTATGCCGAGGAAGCCTTCGCCCGACCAGTCGGTAGGTTTAATAATACTGTGGTAGTAAGCACTGGCAAATACCTTTTTATCATATTCATCAGCCGTAATTTCAATCTTTTGGAAAGAATCCTCCCATTTTTGACGGGCGAGGGTTAAAACCGCATCGAAGTCGTTAAGTGTGGAAAGCTGCGCAAGTGCCGTCGCTTCGTTCATGGTGGTGAGTGTAACGGTTACCTCACATGACCTGCCCGTAACTTCAAAAACAAATCCGAATGGCTCGTCCGATTTCGAAATATAGGCGGTTTTTCCAGAGAGGATAGTATCGCCCGAATAAAGGCTGCATCCGTTAGAATTGTTGCACCGAAATGCGGCATAGTAGGTAACACCCTGCAATGTAACCTTTGCAGTGGCAAGATTATCTGACTTTGCTTCCAAAAATGAGTTTTGCGCAATTCCTCTTGTATTTACAGAAAGGTCTTTTGAAAGTCCGTCGTTAGACACATCAATTTTTATGCGCCCGCCGTCTGAGGGATAAGTATACCGGTGAACAGCGCCTTTTTCGCCTACAGTCAGCTCACAAAATACACCATCAGACAGGGTGCAGGCATAATATCCCGGATATGCTTTTTCACAGACAAAGCTTCTTGGGATGGGCGTATCTCCCAAATATGGTGTGGTTACAAAGTAATTAAAGAATTTTCCGAGAAAACCGGTACCCTCGTTATGTATATGACTGACACCGCGAAATAACATCTCGGGCTCAAAATCCTTTACTTCTCCGCCGTATGTTACGTCTCTTTTCCCATAGCCGGACGAATATCCGCCGGTATAGGGTGAGCAGGTCAGCTTTCCAAAAGGAATGGCAGCGCCGGGGTCATTAGCGCCAAGCATTGCCTTTATCGGGTACCATGTAGCGGCCAATCCCGAAGGTTTTGGCAAAGCTACTACATCGGTTCCCCAGAAAGGATCGGCATAGAAAATTAATGACTTCATAAAATATCTCCTTATTTGGAACTCCTGTTATTCTGCTAAAGTATAACACAATAAGGTTTAATTGTAAACACTGTAATCGGCATTTTTATTTTATTAAAATTCATAAGTAAATTTTGCTTATAAACTATTAAGAATTAAGTTTCCGGTGTAAAAAATCATATCCTTTTATAAAAAATCATACAATTAAATTGGTTTATTTATTATTTTTATAATGCGGTAAGGAGTTGAAAAGTTATTTACGGAAATTCATTCTAAGGCTAACTTCAAAATAAAATAATCTGAACACAACCCGTGCTTTAGGAAGCTTAAAAATAAAAAGAGGGAGGGAAAATTTAATTAATATTTATGGCTAATGGTATTATTGAAATATTTCAAGATATTTTTGAAAATCCGGAACTTGTAGAAATTATTGTAAAATACAGCGGCGATATAAACGCTGTTGCACAGCAGATTGGTGCTGAGGTAGAGGAGTTGCTTGGCGGCTATGCCATTGTAACCATAAGACCGCAGGATATTAACAGGTTATATCTGTACCCGGAGGTTGAAAGCATAGAACTGCCAAAAAAGCTGTTTATTAAATCCACTTTCAACCTGATTTCCACCTGCGTACGCTCGGTTCACGGAACAAATTTCAGCGGGCTTACGGGGAAGGGTGCCATTGTTGCCATTATAGACTACGGAATTGACTACACGCATATGGATTTTAGAAATCCCGACGGTTCTACACGGATTTTGTATTTATGGGATCAATCGCTGCAAGGTATGCCTCCGGCCGGCTTTGCATCAGGCGCCGAATATACAAGCGAACAGATTAATTTGGCTCTAAATTCACCCGACCCGTACGAAATTGTTCCAAGCAGGGATATTAACGGACACGGCTCGGCTGTAGCCGGAATTGCTGCCGGCAACGGACGGGAGAGCAACGGCGCCAATACCGGAGTGGCTCCCGAAGCGGACTTGATTATTGTAAAGGTAGGAACAAGAGGTTTTGCATCATTTACCCGAACAACCGAGATTATGCGCGCGGTCAAATACATAATTGACAAAGCCAGACAATTGAACCGCCCGGTAGCAATAAATATGAGTTTTGGAACAAACCAAGGGTCACACAGAGGTGATTCGCTGTTTGAAACATATCTTTCAGAAGCCAGCACCGAGTGGAAAAATGTCATTGTAGTTCCCACCGGTAACGAGGGAGATGCAGGTCATCATTATTCGGGTCGACTTATATCGAACAGTGTACATGAATTGAATTTTTTTACGGCGGTGGGTCTTGAGGAGTTCTATATTACCCTTTGGAAAAATTTTACCGATGAGGTTTCGGTTGAAGTGATTTTCCCCAACGGAAAATCGTCAGGTGTTATCGGTATTGAAAATCAGGTTGTGGATGTTCAAGAGGGCAATACAGTGCTTACAATTATA
>JBMNVM010000172.1:0-3703 GCA_050946805.1 Acutalibacteraceae bacterium
ATACCCAACCTCGTAATACGAACGGTCAATACCGCGAAGACCGGCAACGAATGAAAGGAAGCCTGCGCCCAAGCTCATCCAAATCTGAACAGCTATGACGAGCGGCAACATATATTTGGTGTTTGTAAACCACTGAATCGGTTCATTAGTTATTTTGAAGTACATCAAAATAGAGTTGGCGTAACCGTAAGCGTCGCCACTAAACATGAGCTGCCAGATCATGAACGCGCCGCCCGAAATGGAGGGAGCATAAAAGAACAATACCATTAAAGGACGCAGACGCGGAGTTATGTCATTGATGAACCATGCAACCGCAAGGGATGCAAAGTATCCGACAGGTCCGGAAATTCCGGCAATGATGAGGGTATTTTTAACGGCAATCAAAAACTCATCATCGCCGAACAACAATTCCATATAGTTATCCAAAAATATGAATTTCGGTGCTTCGAAAATATTATAGCTGGTGAAGGATAGAAGCATTGAAATTAAAACCGGTAAAACGGTAAAAAGTGTAAAAAGCGTTAAAAACGGGGCCAGATAACAAATTGAAAAAACATTTTCCTTGACTTTCCAACTTATTGGCCGCTTTTCTTTTTTTGCTGCTGCCACAAATGACACCGACCTTTCCTAAATTATCTGGTTTCCAAGCCGAATTCTCTACGCTTCTTATCAATTTCGGCATTAATTTTATATGTGTACTCAAACAAGGCATCTGTTGGAGACGTACCCTTGTAAACAACGCTGCGGAAAGCGTTATTAATATTTCTGCCAAGATAGTAGCTGCCCGGTACAGGGCCAATGGCGGTTATATACTTCTTCTGAGCATTGATTAACTCTCTCTGCTCGCGTGTCCAGTTACTGTTGTTGAAGGCTTCAATATTCGCTGAATTGTAGCGTGAAGATTTTCCGAGGACACTCTCAATTTCATCCGCATAAGTGATCTGCTGTTCTGCTTCCAGCCACCATTTCATATATTCCCAAGCTTCTTCTGGCTTGTCGGTATCCGAAAGCATCATGGTCGCGGAAACACTGACGGTTGCCATTCTGTTAAGGCTTCCGTCCGGTTGAGGAGTACCCGGGAGCAGCGCCATATCCCAAAGCCCATTAATTTCGGGTGCGGAAATTTGCAGGTTATTATATGTAGAGAAGTTGGCTACACCGATCGGTATCTCTCCTGTACGGAAACGGTTTACAAAGTTATAAGTAAGCGGGAATCCGTAGCTCACAAAGAAGTTAGTAAACATATCAAATACGTTGATTGCCGCAATATCGTCAAGTATGCAGACCTTTCCGTCATCCTTATAAATTTCTAAATTATGCTGTTTTAAAAGATACAGGAAGGAGTCAGGCTCGCTTGACATTGCAATTTCCATATTGTTGTTGGCAAGTATTGAAGAAATGCTGATGAGCTCAGCCCAAGTCTGCGGAACCTTAAGTCCCAGCTCTTTGAATATATCGGTACGATAGAAGAGCATCTCAAAGCCAATTGATTCGGGCAAGCCATAATATTTATCAAGATAGCGAAGCGGGATTAATGAGGCGGCGTCAAAACGCTTTGCAACCTCATCAAAATCCGGAAAATCGGAAAGCGGATATGCCGCATTACGCATTGCGTAGTTGAAAACGTCGGGCGAGGAACGGATAACAAGATCGGGACCGATTCCCGCAACCGTCGCGGTCATGAGGTTTGCCGAAACGTTCTTGATTGCAACCGGGATTCCGGTTTTGGGGGTAAAATCCTTAACGGTCATATTGCTGATGATTTGAGCATGCTCTCTACCGGCGCTTACCCAAACGGTCAGCGAATCTTCATCGGTTTTGGCTTCCTTGGTTCCGATCATGGAGTAATCGGTAACGTAAGAAGCGATATACTCGCCGAAATCAAAAGCAAACTGTCTGAAGAATCCGGCCTTGGCCTTCGGGATTTGTTTTTTATCATTTCCGAAAACGAAGAGGTCAACCTCCAGCGGCAGCTTCATGGCATCGGCGAGCCAAGTACTTAAAGAACCGATGTTGCTTTTAAAGTAAGAAAACTCTTTCGGAATTTTGTCCGGATCCTTGTGCATCAGTTTTAACTGACGAACAAAGGAGCGAATAAGCGCGGCACCGGCGTTGCCCTTGCCGCAGTAATACTCAAGCCAATTGCCACAGGTTGTCATTATATCGGCATATTTGCCGAGGAGTTTTATCTGCTCGGGGAAAAGTTTATCAAGTCTGTAGTCACGGAGCAAATCGGGTGAAGAACTCAACACCGGAAGGAACTTGCGGTAAATTGAATTGAAGGTGTCAATACAATCTCTGACAACCTCCAAAACGGAATCCATGGCTCCGAGAGTGTTTTGAAGCTTGATTTCATTTTGACCTTCTTTAAGATAGAAGTAATAATCCTCTTCTCCGCCCAAGGTTATAACCTTCCATGCGCTGTTGAATTGGAAGGCTATTTGTTTTGCTTCCTTAAAAGGAATTTCGCCGTTTATGTAAAGCGTTCTTGAAACGGTAACGCCGGGGGCGGCATTCTGTCTTACACGAAGGGTTATTTTATATAATCCGCTCTTTGGAGCGTTTACTGTCCATTTAATGTAATTGCCTACACCGTTCCAGTGGTAACCGCCTACTGTGTTGAGACGGATTTTACCGACCTTGTACGGGGTTGTAACGGGTGATGTTCTGTCCGAAATAGGATAGATGGTTGTTGAGGATTTTCCCGTATACTTTTCAGCCTCATGTACAAATGTGTCCTTGTCTTCGGTAATGCCCTTTGATTCATTCTGTTTAAACCATTCTTTATAGGATAAAACGTTGCCGGCCGGAACCAAGGTTACAGATTTAACATCTGCCTTTCCCTCGTTAGCGGTTATTCTGAATGTTGCGGGAACACCTTTGTCAAGGTTTATAGATAAGGGCTCATTATGATAATAAGAATAGTCATATATATAGTTGGAAATTTCGTTTTTGTTTTCTTCGGATTCTGCGCGAATCTCGTTTCCGTAATAATCCATTTCGGGTTCGGAAACATCGTAATATTCACGCTCCAGCTTGAAGTTTTCAAGCTCGGTATAAGGAGATACGCCATTAACGGTTATCTTGCGCTCAATGGGGTCTCTCGATGTTTCGCTCACAGTGTAATTAACCTTAATATAATAACGGGATGTGAGAACCGGATTGACAACCCATTCAACATATGTCTTTCCCTGCTCATCAGTACCGGTAACGGCGTTTGCCGCGTTAAGTACCAAAGCATCACCGGATATATCGTCATGAGCCTCATGTGCTAAAAAATAGCTGTAGCTCCCTTTCTGCGCAATTTCTTTTTGCAAAGCGGCTATTCCTTCAATGGCCGCTTTGTTAAAAGCTTCTATATCCTCGTCCTTCTTAGCGGCAGATATATTCATGGAGAATACTGACGCCAATATAGAAGCAGCACAAAAAAGAGATATAATTTTTTTCATAAAAACAGCCCTCCGTACATTTTGACAACAATCGTCCAAAATATTTCATTGTCTTTTATACAAATAATACAATATACACAAAAAAATAATAGTATATTATTGAAAACCTTTGGTAAAATCCAACTATTTTATTGAAAGTTTATTTTTTTGACAAATTGCGGAAATTGTTCAATTTTTTTAATAATTTGCATACCTTCAACAATCTAAAAATAAATAATTATGCCTATTTGCACAAATATAAAAAATAAGTGCAG
>JBMNVM010000173.1:0-3698 GCA_050946805.1 Acutalibacteraceae bacterium
GAAAAGCCATGAAAAGAAAGCTTTCTAATCAATTTCTTGCAAACTTTTGGGTTATCTTTTTGCTTACCGTTTTTGCAACGGTGCTTGCCTTTGCGCTTTTATCCTTTGCAAGCGGCCTGATTTCCGACTTCCTTACAAAAAACCGTTTTTCCGCAGAGGCTATTATAAAAGAGGATTATACCCAAATTAATACAACCGATATTGTGAAAAACGGCGGCGGCGTGCAGATTGTGGACAAGGATTATCGCGTTGTTTTTTCAAGCGGGCTTGACACCATTAAAAAAGACACCTTCACCGTTCAGGAATTTACGGCCTTTTTAACCGAAAGTAAGATTAAGCCTTACTACTACGACATTCTCTACCAGCCGCAGGGCGAGTTTTGGCTGATTGTAACCTTCCCGACCTCGATACGCATAGATTTTAAGCTGGTGCATAACAATGAAGCACCCAAAAGTGATTTATTGCTTGCGGGTAGAGCGATTGCCTTTGTTTTAGTTACCTATATTTTAATCCTATTGCTATTCACCTTTATCTATTCACGTGTAACGGCCGCCAAGATTACGACACCTTTGAAAAAGCTTTGCGAGGGAACAAGACTTTTAAGGGAGGGGGACTATTCGGCACGGGTGGATTTGCGCTTGAAAAACGAATTTGCCGAACTGCAGGACACATTTAACGATATGGCGCGGCGAATAGAGACCGAAACCGCCCTTCGTAAAAAGTCGGAGGAGAACAGGCGGCGTCTGATTTTAGATATATCGCATGACCTTAAAAACCCGCTGTCAAGCATACAAGGTTATGCGGAGCTGCTTTGCCAAAAATCCGATTCGCCGGAACTTAAGGCGATTTATCAAAACAGCCTGCGCGCAAATAGATTATTAAACGAAATGTTCGAGCTTTCGAAAATGGACAGTCCGGATTTTTCTTTAAAATTAAACAAGACGGACATTTGCGAGGCGCTTCGCCAAATCTGCGCGGAACTTGTGCCGCAGATTGAAAGTAAAGGCTTTAATTATAAATTTGATATACCTGATAAGAGTATTTTTGTAATGCTGGATTATGAACGCTTTGGCAGGATTATTCAAAACCTTGCGGACAATGCTTTACGCTACAACCCGTCAGGCACGACAATTTCGGTGGAGTTGGCAGAAAATGATATGATCGAAATTTATTTTGCCGATGACGGCATCGGGATTAGTAAAGACCTTACGGAGGATATTTTCAAACCCTTTGTAAGAGCGGACGATGCCCGTAGCTTTAATAACGGCGGCAGCGGATTGGGGCTTTCAATCGCAAAAAAGATTGCCAATGCCCACGGCGGGGATTTAACACTTTGTCAGGACGGCGGACAAGGCTCCAAATTCAAAATTACAATTCCGAAAATTTAAGGTTAATTTAAGGTTTACTTCAGCTGTATTAAAGGTTCTATTGCTATTATGGTAATGAACTTTAATACAGCTTTATTTTTGGAGGTGAAATCATGCCGCATGAACCGACCTGTTTTGAAATATTCTTAACTAAACTTGCGTTTCGCTTTTTCGGTAAAAGAGTTTATAAATCATTTGCCGACAGTCTGCCGCTTGAGGGTAATGAGCAGGTGCTTGATTTCGGCTGCGGTCTTGGAACGGTTTCATACTTTACGGCAAAAAGACTTAAAAACGGGCATTTAAGTTGCTTGGATATTTCAAAGCGCCGCTTGGAAATAAGCCGCAAGAGATTAAAAGGTTTTAATAATGTATTATTCATTGACACAACAGCATCGGAATTGCCCGAAAACCGTTTTGACCTTGTCTACTGCCACTTTGTTTTACATGACATTTCGGACTGCAGTTTAAAAAACGTTATACCTGATTTGGCAAAATCCTTAAAATCAGGCGGAAAACTTGTTTTCAGAGAACCGCTTAATGCGGCCGAAAAACTGAACATTATTAAACACCTGATACTGAAAAACGGACTGTCTTTAAAATCCAGCCGTATTACCGATATACCGCTTATGGGTAATGCCCTTGAAAGCATTTATACTAAATAAAGGAGGATAATATAATGTTTTATTTAACAGTATTTTTAATTTTCACCGTAATGGTTGCGTTGGCGCTCGCCCTGATACTGATTTTGCTTTTCTGCCGCTTAATTTCAAAAATTAAAAGAATGAACCACCCCTTGCAGCTTATATTAATAAAAAAGGCGGCCTTATTTGCCGCTATAATAATTACTATAAATATTGTGTTGATTATAGGTTCACACCTGACGGCATCTACGCCGAAAATTACGGACAATAACGGAAAAACGCCGAAAAACAGTATTACAGAGCTTGAGCGGATTGAGCTTAACGGCCGTAAACAGTGGATAAGTCTTCGCGGGCACGACAAAAACAATCCCGTACTGCTTTTTTTGGCGGGAGGACCCGGAGGCAGCCAGTTAGCGGCGGTAAGATACGAACTTTCGGAACTTGAAAAGCATTTTGTCGTGGTGAATTGGGATCAGCCCGGTTCGGCAAAGTCCTACAATGCCGAGAAAATAAATAAAATCACACGTGATACCTATATAGAAGACGGCCACGCCCTTACCGAATACCTGAAAAACCGTTTTTCGCAGGATAAAATTTTTCTTTTGGGTGAGTCTTGGGGCAGCGCTCTTGGGATTTTCCTTGTTGATAAATACCCGCAGGACTACCATGCCTTTATCGGCACGGGACAGATGATTGACTTTGCCGAAACCGAGAGGATTGATTATAGAATGGCAATGGAAATTGCCGAAAGCAAGGGCGATAGCGTAGTGGTTAAAAAACTAAAAAGCCTTGGCGAACCGCCCTATTACGGGAAAAGTATGGTATGGAAAAGCGGTTTATATTTAAACTACCTTACAAAATATATGACAAGTAATCCCGAAATTCATAACTCCGGTTATGATACTATCCGAGATGTAGGCTCACCGGAATACGGTTTGCTTGATAAAATCAACTATTTCCGTGGGATTGTAAATACCTTTAACAACGTGTATCAACAACTTTATGATATTGATTTAAGAAAGGATTATACAAAGCTTGAAATACCGGTTTATTTCTTTTTAGGCAGGCACGATGTAAATGCTCCCACAAAGTTGGTTGAGAAATATGCGGAGTTACTCGATGCACCCAAAAAGGAGATTATCTGGTTTGAACATTCGGGGCATAACCCGTGGATTAACGAAGCCGAAAAATTTGCACAAGAGGTTGTGTCATGCTTTTTAGAAAATTGATTTCACAATTCAGAATAATCCTTATTACCTTTTTACTGATAGCCGCTGCCGGCATTACTGCGCTTCGCGCATGGAAGACTACAAAAGGCGAGTTGCAAATAGAAAATAGCCCTAATCAGGCCGGATTTACTTTGAATTTGGAGGATTGGAACGCGCAGAAGAATTGCGAATTATCACTTAAAGCGCAAGATGTGATTGAAATTGAAGTGGCTTTGACCTCCGGTAAAATTTCTCTTGATGTAATCGGGAAAAATGGCAGCAGTCCGTATACAGGGAATAAATTGAAATCAGTGAAATTTACCGTAACAATGCCTGAAACCGACAAATATATATTCAAAATAGTCGGCAAAAAAGCAACCGGAAAAATTACGGTAAAAAAATTAAATCCCATACCTGAATAAATAAGCAGAAATTTAAAAATTTGTTGACAGAATAATCATCATATTGTATACTGTTAAAAA
>JBMNVM010000174.1:0-3662 GCA_050946805.1 Acutalibacteraceae bacterium
TTGCCGATATGGAATACTATGAGGACTATTACAATGATATTATTTATCCCAATGAGTTATGGAGGGTACATCCAAAATCGGCGATAACAAAGCGGAATCAGTGGATGATCGACAATTCCGACGCATTAATAGCCTATGTTGAACATGATGGCGGCGGAGCTGCAAGGTGTTTGCATATGGCAGAAAAAAGAGAAATAGAAATTATCAGACTATAAAATAACAGTATTTGAAGCGTAGGTGCGAGAAGCATTTACGCTTATTTTTATGTGGTTGTCTTGAATAAAGGCAACCGCACTTTTGCATGATAAAGTAATAGGTGATAAACTATAAAAGATGTCAGAAAAATTATATGGTGGCTCTTTGTCGGCTTGTTTACGGCTGTTTTACTGTATCCGGCACTGCACGAACTTGGTCACCCGCTGGTGATTCTTGTGCTCGGTGGAAAGGTTATAGAATTTCATTTACTTCCATTGCTAAATATGCTATGTGACGGCAGTTCGGTCGGAAACGCAGGACTTGTCACGATTGGTCTATGCGGTATGCTCATACCGTTTCTGATTTCAATATCCTTCAAACCTAATCACTTTACACTGTGGTATGTGATGCAGCTTATCAAAGGGATCTCGTCATTAGCCTTTGCCCTATCCCTTATGTCTTTATGCGGACGGAGATTTGGATTCCGAATAGCGAATGATGATATAATTACCGCTTTGAATTTCTGGCCTGACGGGAGTACCTTTTTCTTTATGATGAAACAGCACTTACTTAGTATCTGATTTATAATGAATAAAAGCAGTTGACACGAAAAATATGAACAGTTAAAGAATCATATTATTTTAAGGCGGAGTAAAAAGTCCTCCGCCTTTTTATGTGATAACATCACTGAAAGCGGTAAGGAGATTTGATAAAATAACAATATAATCTGACGAAAGGAATTCGACGCATGAATTATATCATTACATTTTTAGAGGGGATAATCTCCTTTATATCACCGTGTATGCTACCGATGTTGCCTATTTACATTTCATATTTTGCGGGGCAAAGCAAAAACGATAGCAACAAAAATCCCAAGATGATATTTAAGGTTATTGCCTTTGTGGTGGGTTTTACGGTTGTATTTACGGCTCTCGGGCTTTTCTCGGGAACGCTTGGAAAACTGCTTTCCGAATATCAAGCAATCATAAATATAGTTTCCGGCGTTATTGTAATATTGTTCGGCCTTTCTTATTTGGAGGTTTTCCGCATTCCGTTTTTTAAGGGAATGCATAAGGGGTATAAAGTAACGGGAATTGCATCGGCTTTTTTATTCGGAGCAATTTATTCCATCAGTTTAACCCCTTGCGTTGGAGCTTTTCTCGGCTCTGCACTCATGCTTGCTTCAAGCGCAGGCGGTGCTTTAAAAGGTGCAACATTATTGCTGACATATTCCCTGGGGTTGGGCATTCCGTTTATATTTTCCGCAGTGCTGCTCGATAAGCTATCGGGAGCCTTTTCCTTCATCAAAAAACATTATAAGGTAATCAATTTGGTTAGCGGTATTTTATTGATAATAGTCGGACTTGCAATGGCATTTGGACTTTTAAATTCACTTTTGGCTATTACTATGTGAGGTGAGAAAATGAAAAACAAGATATGGATAATAATTGCGGTCGCATTTGTTGCGATTATGATACTTGCGACAGTGCTATATCCGAAGCTTTCGGAAAAGTATTCTACTGATGAAAAGCAGAATAACGCTTCTTCTGAAAATGTGGTTCAAGCGGATGATTTCACTGTTTATGATTCGGAAATGAATAAAGTAAAACTTTCAGATTACTTTGGCAAACCAATTGTCATAAACTTTTGGGCGTCTTGGTGCTATCCGTGTAAGTCTGAGCTTCCTGCATTTAATTCTCTCTATGAGGAATATAAGGATGATGTTGTATTCCTAATGATAAATCTCACCGATGGGCAGAGGGATACCATGGACAGTATAAAAAAATTTGTTTCCGATAACGGCTACAGTTTTCCGGTGTATTACGACATCGAATATAACGCCTCTAATACCTACGGCGTTCGCTCTATTCCTCAAACCGTATTGATCAATGCAGACGGTTCGCTTTATGATACACGAGTTGGTGCCATGAGCGAAGTTGTTTTGGAAAATTATATTAAGCAAATGATAGGAGAAGAACAATGAAAATCAAATTAAACCCCGATACGGAAATTGTCAACACCATAAAAGAAGGACTGAAAAAGACAGGCGGTTACTGCCCTTGCCGCAGAGAAAAAACAGATGATACCAAGTGTATGTGCAGGGAATTCAAAGATCAGATTGCCGATCCCAATTTCGAAGGCTTTTGCCACTGTATGCTCTACTACAAGGAAAAGTAATATCAGCATCAAATACCGTAATAAAATATAATAAGCTAATTTTAATCGGAGGAATAAGTATGGCGTCTAAACGATATTCAATCGTAGATAAGTCAGTTTGCGTTGCCTGCGGTGCTTGTGAAAACATTTGCCCGTTAGGGGCAATAAAGGTACATAAAGGATGTTTTGCAAAGGTTGCACAAGACAAATGCGTAGGATGCGGAAAATGCGAAAAGGTTTGCCCGGCAAACAGTATTACAATGGAAAGCAGGGTGAACATATGAAAACAAAGAAAAAGCATTGGTACGACTATTTATGGATATGGTCCATTGTATATTTTGCACTCGGTTTTTTCAATATTCTGTTTGCTTGGCTCGGTATGGTTGATTTTTTGTTGCCGCTCATACTCGCTGCATTTGGCGGTAACAAGTTTTTCTGCAACCACCTTTGCGGCAGAGGGCAACTCTATTGTAAGCTGGGCGGAGATCTCAAATGCTCCCGAAACAAGCCAACACCGAAATGGATGGCATCCAAATGGTTTCGATATGGTTTTCTGATATTTTTCCTTGCCATGTTCGGCAATATGGTTTTTCAGACCTACCTTGTGGCAAGCAGTTCGGAAAATCTGCGTGAAGCAATCAAACTGTTTTGGACATTCCGTATTCCGTGGGGATGGACATATTCGGGAAGTATATTCCCGGATTGGGTGGCACAGTTCAGCTTCGGATTTTACAGCCTGATGCTTACATCGCTTCTAATCGGTCTTATTGTTATGATTTTCTTTAAGCCGAGAACGTGGTGCGCTTTCTGCCCGATGGGAACAATGACACAGGCAATCTGCAAATTAAGGAACAGAAAAAGAGGTAAGTGATAACATCACAGAACTCTGATTTCAAATCGGTTAAAATAAAGACACAATAAAACAAAGGAGGACACGAAGATGTCTGTCATTAAAATTAATAAAGAAAATTTTGCAAGCGAAGTTTTGAATTCCAATAAACCTGTACTTCTCGATTTCTATGCCGATTGGTGCGGCCCTTGCCGTATGGTGGGTCCGATCGTATCGGAAATTGCAAATGAGCGAAGCGATGTTAAGGTCGGTAAAATAAATGTGGACGAACAGCCGGAGCTTGCGGCACAGTTTCAGGTAATGAGCATCCCGATGCTTGCTGTGATCAAAAACGGAAAGCTCGAGAATCAGGTCGTGGGCTACAGACCGAAAGAGCAAATTGAAGCAATGCTGTAAGGAGAAAAAAGATGGGACTGTTTAATTTCTTCCGCAACACCGTCGACATCAACACCGGTGTTGC
>JBMNVM010000175.1:0-3649 GCA_050946805.1 Acutalibacteraceae bacterium
AAACTGCCTAAATACGTAAAATAAAACAAGACCCGTACGGGTCTTGTTTTAGCGTATCGAACATCTCGACCCGCTTTTGGACGGGGATTCCGTTCGCCGAAAATCATAGATTTCCGGACTGCACTCTATCCCCGCCAATACCACCCCTGTGCCCTTGAAAACCGCAAAGTTTTGCAGTTTTCGGCTACAAGGTGTTTTTTCGACGCACTTGTCGCCGGAAAAACGCAATGCTGTGAAACGTCGCGTATATTTACATATATTATTTTTAAGCATACAAAAACAAGACCCTTTCGGGTCTTGTTTTTATATTATCGTATACATTACCATAATAATGGCAAATATAATCCATTCTAAAATATCTTCAAATTCAGGAACAGCTTCTGTTATTTTTTCAAGTATTACTTTTCCGGTACTTGATTCCTTGATTTTTGAGAGAATTCCCGCTGAACCGATACCGCTCTTTTGGTCTTTGTCATCGGCGGAAGCTCCGCCGCTTTCATTAGAGGAGGTATATGAAGGACCGTCGTATCCCGGTTTGGTGGGAGTGAACTTTTCACCCGGGTGTTGATCCTTAAACTGTTTTTTTATGAAGCTGTTTTTCGGATTTTCAGCGCCGTATGAATTTTCAACCTTGCCTTTTTCGGCATCCTTTAATGTGAAGGTAATGCGGTCAGTGGTTGCCGTGCAGTGTTTGCAGTGGCGGGACATAACACCCTCGCGGTCTTTTGCGGCGGGCACGTCAACCGTCCAAACATCCTCAAAAACATGTCCTACCGGATCTATTAGGCGTGTTTGCTTGTAACCGCAGACGGTACATTCGCGCTGTTCGGTTCCTGGGTCTGTACAGTTCGGTTTTGATACGGCAACCCACTTTGTGAAGGTTTTGTGTGAGCAGTTTTGCACCTGCGGATTATATGCTACCTCAACGCCTCCCGAAACGATTTTGGGCATAATAGATTCCAATTTTCGGTTGGCAAAATCGCCCTTGCGGTATTCAATGTCAATCTTTGAAAGTCCGGCTTCGGCATTGTCCGCAATCTTGAATTTAAGGGTGAGAATGTCATCGTTGTTGGTGCTGTCCTTTGAGGCTTCGACAAGCGCAATCTTTATAATGTTTTTATCGGGGTGTTCCTTAAGCATGAGACCATCGGTAAACGCAAGCCCCTTGTCATAGCCTTGATATATGAGGGTAGAGGAGTCATAGGTAATTCCTATCGTTACGGCAGAGATACCGGGGTTGTTATCTATGCTTATCGGTACAAAGACCGTATCGCCTAAATTTCCTTTGACCGTTTTGACCGTAATGGTACAATCGTTTGTCTGAGCAAAAACCGCAACTGTAGGGGAAAATGCGGTAAAGACAAGACAAATGCATAATAAAAAAGCAAATATTTTACGCATAAATATTCTCCTTAACGGCACTATATTGCAAGTTAATTATACCATTATATAGACCTTCTGTCAAATATAAAGAACGGACTGTCAGTAATTTCTAACAGTCCGTTTGTTAATATTATTCTTTTGCCGCTTCAATTATTTTCTGGGCTATTGCCTGCGGTACTTCCTCATACCGCGCAATCTCTAATGTAAATGTGGCTGTACCTTGCGTAATCGAGCGCATTGCCGTAGAGAAGTCCGACATTTCGGCAATCGGCACCTCCGCGACTACTTCCTGCTTCTTGTTTTCGGAGGGATTCATGCCGATTATTCTGCCGCGGCGCTTATTTATATCGCCTATAACGTCGCCCAGCATTTCATCGTGCACCAAAACCTTTAGTGTGCCGATAGGCTCCAGCAGTACCGGGGAAGCCTGCGGAATACCTTCACGGAAGGCGATGGCTGCGGCCATTTTAAAGGACATTTCGGAGGAATCAACCGGGTGATATGATCCGTCAAACAAAACCGCTTTTACGCCGATGGTCGGATAACCTGCAAGCACGCCTTTTTGCATACACTCGCGAAGTCCCTTTTCAACGGCGGGGAAGAAGTTTTTCGGAACGGCGCCGCCGAAGACCTCATCTTCAAATACAAGCTCTTCGCTGTCGCACGGTTCAAATCTAATCCAAACGTCGCCAAACTGGCCGTGTCCGCCCGATTGCTTTTTGTGCCTACCTTGAACCTTTACAGTCTTTCTGATGGTTTCCCTGTATGCAATTTTTGGGGTTTTAAGCTCAACCTCAGCACCGAATTTTGATTTAAGGCGGGATACGATAACATCCAAATGCTGCTCCCCAAGCGCCGAGAGGATAAGCTCTTTGGTTTCGGTATCGTTTTTAACGACAATGGTCGGATCCTCTTCGGTCAAGCGGCTCAAAGCGGCGGAGACCTTCTCCTCGTCGCCCTTTGCTTTCGGATAAACCGCCATGGAAAGTGTGGGCGCGGGGAAGTCTATCGGCGCTGTGCGGATTTTACCGCTGCCTGACAAGGTATCCCCGGTCAGCACGTTTCCAAGCTTTGCAACAGCACCGATATCTCCTGCGCAAAGCTTCCCGATATCCTCCTGTTTTCCGCCCTTTAAGCACATTACCTTTGAAATGCGCTCCTCGGAGCCGGTACGGTTGTTTATAAGCTTGGTATCGCCTGTAAGGGCGCCGGAAATGACCTTGAAGTAGGAGAGTTTTCCGACAAACGGGTCGGCGATGGTTTTAAATATCGTAATTGCAGTCTCGCCGTTGCTGATGAATTGATGTGTGCTGCCATCTGCTTCCTTGTAGGTGCTTTCGGCGGCGGTCGGCATAATCTTTAACATAATGTCAACCATCATGGGAATAGCATCACCGGTCAGCTGCACTCCGCAGAAAACGGGGCATATGTCTCCGCTTTTTACTCCCATAGCAAGACCTTTAATAATTTCGTCGTATGTAAATTCTTCGCCACCGAAATATTTTTCCATAAGCTCCTCATCAGCGGAGGCTATGGCTTCAAGCATCATATTGCGCATTTCCTGTATTTCGGTGGATTCGGGCATCGCATGTTCGGTAGCGTTCAAACCCTGACAGGAATAGGCCTTATTTTCAATCAAATTTATGTAGCAAACAACCGCGTCATTTTCAACATAAGGAACTATCACGGGGCAAATAACCGCCCCGTAAAGGGCCACAAGGGATGATAAAACGCGGTAGAAATGAGCGTGTGATGAGTCAAGCTTGCCGATAAAGAAGGTGATACTTTTTTTCTGCGCGCGAAGTCTGTCATAACACTGTTTCGCGCCGACCGTAAGTCCGGACTTTCCTGAAATTGTAATAATTCCGGAATCGGCGGCGGCGATTGCTTCATAAATACCTCCGGCGAAGTCAAAAAGTCCCGGAGCATCTATTATATTTAATTTTCCATTCTGAATTTCAAGCGAATAAACAGAAGTGGAAACCGAAACCTTTCTTTTCTTTTCTTCCGGATCGAAATCCATTACTGTTGTGCCTTCCTCGTTCTTGCCGATTCTTTCAACGGCTTTACCGTAATAGAGAATGGCTTCAGCAAGGGTGGTCTTACCGGAGTTGCCGTGTCCCAGCAGAGCAATGTTTTGAATTTGGTTTTCTGTGTAAACTTTCATGGCGGTATACTCCTTTGATATAAGATTTCCGTTTTTGAGTATATCATATTTCGTTAGTGAATACAACTAATTTTTTTCAATATATTTTAAAATATCTAT